>JAQXLM010000164.1 GCA_029012125.1 Eubacteriaceae bacterium
AAGTCTGCTGAATATATCAGCAGGATTACGGGCAAGAATTTCAGAACTGCGCCAAACAAGTTCCATTCTCTAACATCCAAGGATGCTCTTGTTTGCATGCACGGCGCCCTGAAAGCTCTTGCAGGTGACCTGATGAAAATCGCAAACGATGTGAGATGGCTTGCATCCGGACCTAGGTGCGGTATTGGTGAAATCGTCATTCCGGAGAACGAGCCGGGAAGCTCTATTATGCCGGGGAAGGTGAACCCTACACAGTGTGAGGCTTTGACAATGGTGGCCGTACAGGTAATGGGAAATGACACTTCCATTGGAATTGCAGCATCTCAGGGGAACTTCCAGCTTAACGTGTTTATGCCGGTTATGATTAACGATTTCCTTGAATCAGCCGGACTGCTTGCGGATGCAATGAATTCCTTCAATAAAAACTGCGTGGCAGGCATGAAACCGAACTACGAGAAGATAGAAGAAAACATGACCAAATCTTTGATGCTGGTGACTGCTTTGAATCCACATATCGGATACGAGAACGCAGCCCAAATTGCAAAGCTGGCTCACAAAGAAAACACTACCCTTAAGGAAGCAGCTCTGAAACTGGGTCTGGTTGAGGAATCAGACTTTGATAAGTGGGTTGATCCGAGAAAGATGGTTTAAGATAATTCCGGAATGCTTAGAGCAGAGCAACAAGCTTAGATTTGCAGATATGCTAACGCTTACTCTTAAACTACAATGCAGGAGGTGTATTATGTTACACATGTTGGAACTAATACAATTGAAACAGAAAGATTACTTCTTTGCGGATGGAGAATATGTTGGCCGTTTATATTTTTCAATTTTAAGGAATGAGTGGAGGTGACAAACATTTTGATTAGACAAATGAAGAGAGAAGATTTGACTCATTGCGGAGAAATATATGCGGAGGCATTTCCCATGGAATACTGGGGAATAGATTGGACCCCTGAAAATGCAACAGAGTATCTATTAGATTTTTTTGAATAGAAAAAATTCATTGGATATGTATATGAGGAAAACGACAAAATAATTGGATGTATATTTGCGCTTTGCAAGATATCCGGCAGTAAAAAAGAAATATATATAAATGAAATGGCAGTATTACCCGAAAGACAAGGGCAAGGTATCGGAAAGCAGTTATTGAATACTGTCTTAGAATGTAGTAGAAAAATGGAATCAGCAGGTGTTGTTCTTTATACCAGTGAATATGCACCGGCTGCCAAGTTCTACGAGAATAATGGATTTAAAGTATCGCAGGGAACTATATGTATGTTTAGGGACTAAACCCCTATTTACCGAGTTTAAATGTTAAGAGTTGCGTATCCCCTTAGCAAGGAATATGCGGCTCTTTTTTTCTTTGCTTCACTAACATATAGGAGTATAATGTGTTCAAGATAATTGTCAAATACTTTTTACACCGTTTTTCCGGTAATGTAAAACAAGTTTGATAGACAGAAAAAGAAAAAGTGATTATTCTCAGAGCAGGTCAAGAGAACAAATCACTTGCGAAGGAGGAAATCTATGGAACTGAATGCACAGATAAAAAAATACCGAATGTCGCTTAATCTATCCCAAGAGGAATTGGCTGAAAAGGTATATGTGTCAAGACAGACGATTTCGAACTGGGAGAACGGAAAGAACTGCCCCGATATTCACAGTCTGCTGCTTCTCAGTTCATTGTTCAATGTATCTCTCGACCAACTGATCAAAGGAGATATAGAGACCATGAAAGAAATTATCAATGAGCAGGAAGTAAAAAAACTAAATCATTACAGTTCTATATATGCAGTGCATTTTATTGTGCTTATTTTATCGGCAGTGCCTTTATTTCTGTGGCTTGAAAGATATGCGCTTATTCCGTTCGGAATAATTTTCGCTATTACCATGTTCTGGGCTTTGAAGGTTGAAAAAATCAAAAAGGAAAATGATATACAGACATATAAGGAAATTGTTGCCTTTTGTGAAGGAAAAAAGCTAGACGAAATTCAGAAGATGGTTGAAGCGGGAAAACGTCCCTATCAAAACGTTTTGAAGGTGTTTGTTGGAGCCGGTGTTGCTGCTCTGGCATGTACTCTTATTGGATTTCTTATGCACGTTTTCTTGAATTGAATACAATGATCGTAACGCTGTTTACGATGGCCTTTGCTGTAATTGCTGCTTTGCTTCACTAACATATGAGAGTATAATGCGTTCAAGATAATTGTGAAATGCTTAGGGCAGAGCAGCAAATGGGAAATTGCGGATGAATAAAAATGAGAATTAAAGAACTGAGAAAAATAGAAGAAGCATTGCCATTAGCGATGGAAGTATATATGAAGCTTGGATTTGAGAAGATGGGTGACATATGTGAAAGTGATGGAATCAAATATGTGCCTATGAAATATAAAAGGTAATGATTATGAAAGAAAACATAGTAGCGAAATTGACTGTAAAAGATGATAAATATGCCTGCGCCCTTGCCGATAAAATAATATCCGAAAGCCAGGAAACAGATGGGTGGTACGAATACTTTGATGATTTTGCATCGCTGCTCGAACATCCAAAATCATTAGTAAGAAATCGAGCTTTATCTATTCTTGCAGCAAATGCACAGTGGGATATGGAAAATCGTTTTGATGCAATTCTAGATGATTACCTCGATCATGTCACGGACGAAAAACCGATTACCGCAAGACAGTGCATTAAGGCTCTTGCCCAGGTGGGCACATCAAAGCCCCAATATATTCCAATGATATTATCGAGTTTTAAGAGTGCTGATTTATCAAAGTACAAGGACAGTATGCGTCCATTAATTGAGAGGGATATGACCGAAACGGAAAAGATACTGACAACAATAACTTGCCGAAATTAAGAGAAATTGATGTTTAATATAGAAAGCTGCACATCGTTCATTACGAGGGAGATGATATGCGGCTTTTTTAGTGTAAGAACAAAAGAAAAAAGGAATCACCTTAAATACCGTAGTCCAATACCACGACATTAGCAATTCCTTGTTCTACCCTGACTTCATGCCTAAGAGGACAGCTGTCCAATGAGGGGAAGCCAAGTATCAAAAATCAACGATAAAACATCCTCAAAAAAACTTTTCTCTTCCTATCTCGTTCTTTGGATTAAATGTTGAAACAATAAATATTTGTGAAATGTTTGGAATGGCAGGTGGCGTTTCTTATATGTTTGAAAATATTGATCGTAAGAGATTTATTAAACGTATTAGTGATATGTCTTGTATTTAAACAAATTCCAGCTTGCAGGAATGATTTATGGAGGATATTTAAATGGGAAAAAGAGCGTGAAAGATGTGAGATCTGGTTGAAGAATAATTCTGCGTGAATCTAGTATGATAGTTTTTCTGGTTGAAATAATCTTCATGTTTGGTAAAATAGAGGTAATTAGTTATAGTTTTATTTTATATGAGGAAAGACAAAATGGGAAGCATCATGAAAAAAGTAACGAGTATACTGCTGATTGTGATAATGATTGTGGCGTATATGCCGGTGATGGCGTTTGCAGAAACTGAAACTCAGTCAAGCGGCACATGTGGAGAAAATGCGACATGGGAATTAGATAGTGAAGGTGTTCTTACTATCAGCGGAACAGGTGAAATGTATGACTATCTTTTTTATGACGAAGTTCCTTGGTATTCAATAAGAACCGCCATTAAAGAAGTTGTCATTGAAAAAGGTATAACCACCATAGGTGAAAATGTGTTTACGCATTGTGAAAGCCTAAAAAGCATAACAATTCCGGATAGTGTAACCACCATAGGTGAATGTGCATTTTCTGGATGTATCAGGTTGACAAGCATAACAATTCCTTATAATGTAACCTCCATCGGAAAGCTCGCATTTTCAGACTGCAGCAGGCTGAAAAGCATAACAATTCCAGAAAGTATAATCTCCATAGGGTATGCTGCATTTTCTGGATGCAGAAATCTGACAAGCATAACAATTCCAGAAAGTATAACCTCCATAGAGGATTCTGTATTTTCAGGATGCGAAAGCCTGACAAACATAATAATTCCTGATAATGTAACCACTATAGGCCAGCTTGCATTTTCTGGCTGTAGCAGCCTTCAAAGCATAACAATTCCTGAAGGCGTAATCTCCATAGGAGGTTACGCATTTAATGGATGCAGCAGCCTGACCAATATAACGATCCCAGAAAGTGTGACTTCCATGGGTTATGGTACATTTGAACAGTGTAGTAGCCTTCAAAGCATAACAATTCCAAAAGGTGTAACTACTATAAATAATAATACATTTAATAATTGCCACAGTCTGATAAGCATAACAATTCCGGACAGTGTAACCACCATAGGTGAATGTGCATTTTCTGTATGCAGTAGCCTGACAAGCATAACAATTCCGGATAGTGTAACCCTCATAGATTATAGTGCATTTGAATATTGCGAGAATTTGAAGTATGTATTTTATGCTGGTTCTGCGTATGATTGGGGACTTGTTGAAATAGATAATGATAATTCTTACTTAGAGCAGGCATACATTCATTATAATGCAACGGATCATGTTTGGGCTGATGAATGGGTTGTAGATGTAGAAGCATCCTGTGCGGAGCAAGGAAGCAAATCACATCATTGTAAATTATGTGATGCCAAAACAAATGAGACAGCGATTGCTGCAACAGGACATACATACAAAGACGTAGTAACCAGGTCAACTTTATCGAGTAACGGCAAAATCGAGAAAAAATGCTCCGAGTGCGGTGAAGTAAAATCAACGACCACAATTTACAGACCGACTAAGTTCACGCTGTCTACAACGGCTTACACTTACGATGGCAAAATCAAGAAACCGACAGTAACTGTTAAGAATTCAGCCGGAAAAACCCTGGTAAAAGATACAGACTATACTTTGACCTATGCATCCGGCAGAAAATATGTCGGCAAGTATTCTGTAAAGATTACCTTCAAAGGCAAGTACAGTGGAAGCAAGACTCTGTATTTCAATATCAACCCGCCAAAGACTTCTTTGACCTCATTAACAGCTTCAAGCAAGGGCTTTACAGTTAAATGGTCCAAGAAGACAACACAGGTAACAGGATATCAGATTCAGTACTCAACTTCAAGCACCTTTGCAAGCGGAAACAAGACAGTAACCGTAACTTCAAATAAGACAACCAGCAAGAAAATCAAGAGTCTGAAGGCAAAGAAGAAGTACTATGTAAGAGTAAGGACCTATAAGACTGTAAACGGAACTAAATACTACAGTGGCTGGTCTGCAAAGAAGTATGTGACAACAAAAGCATAAATACACTGAGAAATTCCTATGGACTAAACCCATAGGAATTTTCTTTAGCAGAATTAATCATATTTTGATGTGAGAGTTTTGTTTACATTGCATGCGGGCTTTTCGAGATTAGTTAAGAGCTGTGTATCCCCTTTGAAAGGGACACGCAGTTCTTTTTTATTTTGCAGTAGAATAAAATAGCAGTAATCTACCGGGATCTAAGCATCACCGGTCCACCTGCAGAAAACAGCATTGTATAAATATGAAGCCCCCTGAATCCCAAACATTTAACATGGATTTTACAGTTCTGCTGTTTTTAATTTCACATAAGGGGACTAGAATTGCAATTGAAATTAGGAAAGATAAATATTTGAAAGGAGATTAGAAATGAAAAGAGTTATTTCTATCGTGATGATTGCAGTACTTGCAATATGTATGTTAACAGGATGTGGATCAAAGTCATCAGAGACCGTAACTACCGATGGTTCCACTTCCATGGAAAAGGTAATAGGCGCACTTGGGGAGGCGTTCCAGGAAGATACAGGAATAAGCTTCACCTACAACCCAACAGGCTCAGGCAGCGGTATTCAGGCAGTTCAGGAAGGACGTTGCGATATAGGCTTGTCATCCCGTGACCTTAAGGATGAAGAAAAAGAATCAGGTCTGACAGCAACAGTTCTTGCATATGACGGAATCGCTATCGTTGTAAACCCTGAAAATCAGGTTTCAGATCTGAGCCTTGAGGACATCGCTAAGATATACAAGGGCGAAATCAAAAACTGGAAAGAAGTCGGCGGTAAGGACGCAGAAATCGTATTAATCGGACGTGAAGCAGGAAGCGGAACTCGTGACGGTTTCGAGTCAATCACAGGCACAGAAGAAGCATGCCAGTATCGCCAGGAACTGACTTCAACAGGCGACGTAATCACAACAGTATCCCAGAATCCTGACGCTATCGGATACGCATCAGTTGCAGCTTTAAACGATACTGTAAAAGCTTTGACAGTAGACGGCGTTGCAGCAACAGAGGATACCATCAAAGACGGCAGCTACGTAGTTCAGCGTCCGTTTGTACTGGTAACAAAGACCGATACTGAGCTTAGCGAAGCAGCACAGAAATTCTTCGACTTTGCAACTTCAACTGATGCAAACCAGATTATATCAGATGCAGGTGTGGTTAATGCCAACTAAAACCACACCGCAGGAATAAAGGACAGAACTATGAAAAATAATCAGATAATAGAAAAAGTAATTCACGGAATCTTCCTTATGCTTGGTATTATCTCCGTATGCTGTGTATTGTTGATAACAGCGTACCTGATAGTAGCAGGCATTCCTGCTATTCGGGAGATAGGGCTCGTAAACTTTCTAACGGGGAAGGAATGGGCCTCCGTGGCGGCAGAGCCTAAGTTTGGGATACTGCCTTTTATTCTGACAAGCATATACGGAACAGCGGGAGCTATTCTCATTGGCGTTCCCATTGGTTTTCTGACAGCAGTATATCTGTCAAAGCTGGCATCCCCTAGGGTTAAGTCCGTTATGCAGTCTGCGGTAAGTCTTCTTGCCGGCATTCCGTCCGTTGTATACGGTCTCATAGGAATGATGGTTTTGGTTCCCGGCATCCGCAGAATGTTCGACGTGCCTGACGGAGCAGGTCTTATGGCAGCCATCATAGTGCTGGCAATCATGATTTTGCCATCAATTATCAAAATGTCCATAACCGCTCTTGACGCTGTTCCTAAAGAGTATGAGGATGCATCTTTGGCTCTTGGTGCAACATCCATAGAAACATATTTCAGAGTGTCAGTACCTGCGGCCAAGAGCGGAATTGCCGCGGCAGTGGTACTGGGCGTAGGCCGTGCAATAGGAGAAGCCATGGCAGTTATGATGGTAGCAGGTAATGCACCTAATATGCCGGACTCCTTATTCCAAAGCGTAAGATTTCTCACCACAGCAGTTGCCGGGGAGATGTCATACTCAAGCGGACTTCAGCAGCAGGCCCTGTTTTCCATCGCCCTGGTACTCTTCATATTTATCATGGTGATAAATATACTGCTGAACTTTATCCTTAAAAGAGAGAAGGAATGAATAAAATGAATCAATCCATATCTGTAAAAAGAAAATACTACGGGATGCTTCTGAAGACTTTGATGCTGCTGTCTGCGGGGCTGGTTGCTCTGCTGGTGGTAATGCTTATAGCCTATGTGCTCCTTAAAGGCATTCCAAACATCACCTGGCAGTTTCTTTCAACGAAACCCGGATATATCAGCAAAAACATTGGAATTCTTCCGGACATTCTAAATACAGTGTATATTATCCTGGCTACTCTTCTGGTGGTCCTGCCGCTGGGTGTAGGAGCCGCTGTTTATCTGACAGAATATGCATCCAATAAACGTGTTGTGAATCTTATAGAATACGCTGCAGAAACTCTGTCGGGCATTCCGTCCATTATTTACGGACTCGTAGGAATGCTGCTTTTTTCTAACAGCTTCGGGACCTGCCTGATGGCGGGGGCTTTGACCCTGGTAATAATGAATCTTCCTACAGTAATGAGAACCACTCAGGAGAGCCTGAAAACCGTTCCCCTTTCATATCGTGAGGGGGCTTTTGGTCTGGGAGCCGGCAAGTGGCGTGTCATACGGACTGTAGTACTGCCCGGTTGTGTAGATGGCGTAATCACAGGATGCATTCTTTCTGTGGGAAGAATTATAGGGGAGTCGGCGGCACTACTGTTTACAGCAGGCTTTGCTCACGCAGTAAACGGGGTACTTGACGGACTTGCATCTCCGGGAGCAACCCTTACCGTAGCTCTTTATGTATACGCCAAGGAGCAGGGAGAATTCGGGGTAGCCTTTGCCATAGCGGCAATACTTATGGTGCTGGCGGTTTTGATAAACTTGTCGGCTACAGGCGTGCAGAAAAGATTTGAGAAAAGGAGGAGCTTATGAGCAGCATTATTTCGGTTAAGGACATGTGCCTCTGGTATGGGGAACATCAGGCTCTGGACAATATAAATCTGGAAATACCGGAGAAAAGAATAACGGCCCTGATTGGACCGTCGGGATGTGGAAAATCCACATTTCTGAAGACTTTGAACCGCATGAACGATCTTATTCCCGGGGTAAAAATCACGGGAGACATCAAATATGAGGGAAGGGACATCTTTGGCAAGGATGTAAACGTGAACCTGCTTCGCAAGGAAATCGGCATGGTGTTCCAGAAGCCAAACCCTTTCCCCATGAGCATATACGACAATGTGGCCTACGGCCCTCGCACCCACGGAATCACTAACAAAGCTCAACTGGACGAAATAGTTGAAAAGGCTTTGCGGGATGCAGCTATCTGGGATGAGGTGAAGGACAGACTGAAGAAAAACGCTCTCGGAATGTCCGGTGGCCAGCAGCAAAGACTATGCATTGCAAGAGCCCTGGCAGTGCGTCCGAAAATCCTTTTGATGGATGAGCCTACGTCTGCTCTGGACCCTATATCAACCTCTCACATCGAAGAACTGGTAACAGAGCTGAAGGAGGAGTACACCATTATAATGGTAACTCACAATATGCAGCAGGCTGTGCGTGTTTCCGATTATACTGCTTTTTTCCTGCTGGGTGAGCTGATAGAGTTTGGCAAAACCGACGATATTTTCTCCAATCCGGTGGATAAGCGGACAGAGGATTATATAACAGGAAGATTTGGTTAAGGGGGTAGCAAAATGAGAAACAGATTTGACGAACAGCTGGAACAACTACACAGAGAGATAATTGAAATGGGTGCAATGTGCGAGGATGCCATAGGAAAGGTTTCCAAGTCCTTGTGCACCGGCGACATGCAGCTTGCCGAGGAAGTGAAACGCAATGGCGGAGCTATAGATCAGATGGAAAGAGATATCGAGGGTCGCTGCATCAGACTGCTGTTACATCAGCAACCGGTGGCAAGAGACCTTAGGCTGATTTCTGCAGCACTGAAAATGATTACTGACATGGAGCGTATAGGTGATCAGGCTGAGGACATTGCGGAGATTATTTCCTATATAGGTGATCGCACCATTGAAAAAGACTCTTTTATCGGTATAATGGCCGACGAGACTATCAAAATGGTAACAGGAAGCGTTGATGCCTTTGTTAAGAAGGACGTTGGCCTTGCAGAGCTGGTAATTAAGCAGGATGACATTGTGGATGACTGCTTCAGTCGCATAAAGAAAGAAATTACAGAGCTTATCGCTACAAACCCGGATGAAGGAGAGCTGGCTCTGGACCTGCTTATGATTGCCAAGTATTTCGAGCGCATAGGTGACCATGCCACCAATGTGGCTGAGTGGGTGATTTACTCCATTACAGGTGTGCACGAAGAATAAAGATAAAAACCTCTTTACTTTTGGAAAATCATGAGTATACTGTATATCGAAAGATTTTGATAATTATATCAAATTTTTTAAATATAAAGATTTTGATAAGGGAGAGGGAAAATGGAAGTCGACACAGAACGAGAACTTAGCTCGGCAGAGCAGGTGATATACGGAATATCGCAGATGATATTGGAAGGAAAGCTTAAGATTGGCGACAAGCTGCCACCTGAGAGAGATATGATAGATCTTTTCAAGGTGGGCAGACCGGCGGTTAGAGAGGGACTGTGTGCTCTGCAGATTGCAGGATTAATTGATGCAAAGCACGGCAGTGGGAACTACATAACCAGCAACATTTCATCCAGCATTCTTATGCCTTTGACCCTTGGTTTGACTCTTGAGGGAGTGTCCAATAATGAACTGATACAGATGCGTATCTGTCTGGAGAGCTTTGCAATAGATCGCTTCTATGAGAAAATGACGGAAGAGGATATCTGTAATTTAAGAGGGATTAACGAGGAAATGGAAAATGCCGAATCTGTTGAAGAATTCTCGGCAAAGGACGTTGAATTCCATGAGTACTTTGTCAAGCACACAGATAACAGTCTGCTTATATATATACACAAGACGATAAATCACCTTATCAGACAACTGATTGGAATTGCCGTAGCAACTGCAGATGATATGAATAATGAGGACTCGCTGGAAAACATCGTCAGCGAACATCAGCTGATAGTGGACGCACTTGCAGAAGGAAAGCCTTTCCTTGCATCAAACAGAGTGAAAAGTCATCTGGAAAATATAAAACTGTAACGATTGAACAACATAAAAAACATGAGACGCGAAACACCGCAAAACGTGAAAACCTCAACGTTTTGCGGCGTTTCGCCTTTTTGTATGCGGCTGAGACAGCCGCGTGGTGCATAGGCCCCGGTAAGACTGCAGCAGACATCCGGTTCTGTGATTTATAAACAAAAAGTGTTTTTATAATGTTTAATACGACAAAAAACACTTGCATATTAAATCTGAAAGGAGTAAAATTAGCCTAACAAAATTGGTAAGACCAATTTGTTTTTACCAATTAAAAGGGTGAAGTGCCGGCGAACTTCACATCAGGGCTTGTGAGTGCCCTGAAACAGCAAGCGTATTACAAGTTATATGGAGAGGTGCTATGAAAATTTTAGTTCTGATCAAAGAAGTACCTGACATGGCGAAAGTAAAATTTGATAGTGAGAAAGGTACTGTTAACCGAAAATCTGCAACAGCAGAGATTAATCCTTTTGATGAAAGTGCGTTACAGTGTGCAATTGACCTGAAGGAAACAATTGACGCTGAAGTTGTGGCTTTGACAATGGGGCCGCCAGGCGCCATGAACACATTGAGAGACGTGTATGCAAGAGGTGCAGATGATTGCATTCTCATATCTGACAGAGCCTTTGGAGGATCAGATACGCTGGCAACCGCAACAGCCCTTAGCGAAGGGGCGAAGAAAGCAGGCTTTGACCTTATTCTTTGCGGAGAAAAATCTGTAGACGGAGATACCGCTCAGGTTGGAGCTGAAGTAGCAGAGATGCTGGGAATACCACACTGCTATTATGCAGACAAAGTTGAATTGTCCGATACACAGGTAACTGTAGAAATAGAAAACCTCGGCGGAAAAAAACAAATTCGCAGCATGAATCTTCCGGCACTTGTAGGTGTAACGAAGAATTGTGCGAAACTGAAGCTACCCACAGTAAATGCAAAACTAAACTCCTTAGAAAATGAATTCCTTAAACTGACAATGGATGATTTTAACGACATAACCGCCGAGGATGTCGGATTCAAGGGATCACCTACTAAGGTATCAAAGATAGAAGTTCCGGGTGAGTGTCAGAGAGAGGCGGTCATTCTGGATGGAAAAGAACAGCTGGACGACTTTATGACCATGCTTGTTTCAGAAGCAGAGAAAAGAGGTGTTCTGTAATGAAAGACATTTTAATAATCTGCGAAGTAAATGGCGGCTGTGTACACAGGGTTGGGTACGAGCTTTTAAACAAGGCGAAAGAACTGTCAGATGCAACAGGCAAAGAAATCCACTGTCTGGTTATGGCTGACTGTCTTGTTCCGGTGGAGGAACTGGCAAAGCGTGGTGCAGATAAAGTGATTTTGATGAAAGACGCCTGCTTCGAGAGCCTGCAGGAAAGACTGTTTGCAGACAATATTATAAAATACATAGATGAAACCGAACCGGACATCGTCCTTTTCGGAGCAACAAATTTCGGAAGATCCATAGCTCCGAGAGTTGCGGCTGCCCTTAGGGCAGGTTTAACGGCAGACTGCACAGAA
>JAQXLM010000165.1 GCA_029012125.1 Eubacteriaceae bacterium
CTGTTTGCAGACAATATTATAAAATACATAGATGAAACCGAACCGGACATCGTCCTTTTCGGAGCAACAAATTTCGGAAGATCCATAGCTCCGAGAGTTGCGGCTGCCCTTAGGGCAGGTTTAACGGCAGACTGCACAGAATTGAAAATCGATGAGGAGGGAAATCTGATTCAGATAAGACCGGCCTTCAGTGACAATATACTTGCTCATATTAAATCCATCAGAAAACCACAGATGGCCACTGTAAGATATAAGGAATTTGCAGAAGCGTCAATAGATGAAAGCAGGGCTGTAAATCTGGAAGTAATCGGTGCATCGGTGAACTCAGATAAAGATGTGAGAGTCATCGAAAACCTGGAGATCGGAGAGGCAGATATTACAGATGCAGAGGTTGTGGTTGCAGTGGGCAGAGGACTTAAGAAGGCAGAAGACCTGGAAATGTTTGAAGAGCTAGCAAAGCTTCTTGGCGGACAGGTTGGCGTATCAAGAGCTCTTGTTGACGCAGACATTGCACCATCCGCAATTCAGGTTGGATATAGCGGAAACAGAGTAAAGCCTAAGCTGTATATTGCATGTGGAATATCAGGGGCACCCCAGCATGTAGCAGGCATGAAGGAGTCTGACTATATCGTAGCTGTAAACTCAGATCCGGGTGCAGCCATTTTCTCCATAGCCAACCTTGGCATCGTAGGCGACATGTATAAGGTTGTGCCTGCCATGATAGAAAAGATAAAGATGAGATAGTCGTCAGGTGGTGAATAGTATGGAACATGAAATCATAAACAGACTTAAGGCGATTACAGGAGATGCCTTTACCATATCCGAAAAGGACAGAGTAGAATCATATATTTACGACGAGGTGGAGGAAAACTTCAGACCGACTCCATCAGACAACAACGTGGTAGTAAAGCCTGACAGCGTAGATCAGGTTGTGGAGATAATGAAGCTGGCAAACGAGAAGGAAATCCCCGTTGTAGTAAGAGGCGGAGCAACAGGCCTTGCAGGAGGATGTACTCCCGTACTGCCAAGCATTATCATCACTATGGAACGAATGAACCGTATCGTTGAAATAGATGAAAAAAACATGGTTGCAGTTCTTGAAGCAGGAGTGACTTTGATGGACCTTCTGGAGGAACTGGAAAAATACGATGGCCTAAGCTTCCCGGTACATCCAGGAGATGAAGGAGCTCAGATGGGCGGCATGGCAGTTACCAATGCAGGTGGGGCCAGAGCCGTAAGACACGGTGTTATGAGAAAACACATAATGGGTCTGGAGGTTGTACTTCCAAACGGAGAGGTTATGGAGCTTGGAGGAAAGCTGATCAAGAATAACGCAGGCTACAATCTTCTACAGCTGATTCTTGGAAGTGAAGGAACTCTGGCAGTGGTAACAAAGGTTATTCTGAAGATCTACCCTAAGGAAAGATACAGCGCAACACTTATTGCACCTTTTGAGAGAATTGAAGACGCATGTGATAGCGTAATGGAAATTCTGAAATCGGGAAATATTCCTCTTGCCGTTGAATATATGGACAAGAGACTGTTTGTTGACACGGCTAAGATGCTGGGCATGAAGTGGCAGGCTGAAAAGGGCAAGGCAGACATCATGATAATACTGTCAGAGAAAACCGAGTCAAACTTGTTCGAGACAGTAAGATCTATCAACGAAATATGCCAGGCTCACAATTCCTTTGAACTGCTGTATGCCGGCAAACAGAGCGAACAGCAGGAGATTTTGAAAATCAGAAGCCAGCACTACGAACTGATCAAAGACGAAATCTGCGACTCATATGACATGGCGGTGCCGGTATCAGAGGTTCCTGATTTTATTCTGGGTCTGAAGAAGCTGGCTGCAGAGTATAACACGGGTACAAACATTGTAGGTCACATTGCTGACGGAAATGTACATAACGATATGCTTTATCTACCGGACGGATCAATTCCGGAATATGCGGCAGAGCTTAAACAGAAAATGTACAACCTGTGCCTGTCAATGGGAGGAACCATTACCGGCGAGCACGGTGTAGGAAAGATCAGAAACAGAGAAATATGTCAGCAGCTGGGAGAGACTCAGGTTGCCTTGATGAAAGGAATAAAACAGGTATTTGATCCTAAGGGAATTATGAATCCTGGAGTATTGTTTGCTGAGTAGGAGGAGAAAGATGAAACACAAGTTTATAGCAAAGCGCTACTGGAAAGACCAGTCAACTGCAATGGGAAAATCCGATGAAATGGCAAAGTCTTTTAACGACGTTATCAATCTAAGCCTTGGAGATCCGGACCTTATCACACACAATCTGATTATCGAAAAAGCCTTTGAGGACGCTAAGGCAGGCCACACAAAGTACACTGATTTCAGAGGTGACCCTGAACTGAGAGCAGAAATCTGCAAGTTCTACAAAGAAGAATACGACATGGATGTAAAGGACGAAGAGGTTTTCGTTTGTGCGTCTGCTTGTCTGGGAATGTATCTTGCTTTGGAAGCAATTATCGATGATGGAGATGAAGTAATTCTTCAGACACCGTATTTCACACCTTATTATCAGCAGGTTGAGCTGGCAAGAGGTGTTCCTGTAGAGCTATGTACATACGAGGAAGAGGACTTCCAGATCAATATGGAACGCCTTGAGTCACTGATTACAGAAAGAACAAAGGCTCTTGTAATAAATTCACCAAGCAATCCTACAGGCAACTGCCTGACAGTTGAAACCATGGAAAAGATTGCTGAAATAGCAGAAAAATATGACCTTATCGTTATTGCAGATGATATTTACACAGCTTTCAGCTATCAGAACAAGTTTGTTCCTTTCGGAAGTCTGCCCGGAATGAGAGAAAGAACGATCATCCTGAACTCATTCTCCAAGAACTTCACAATGACAGGATGGAGAGTAGGAAACATCATCGCACCTGATTACATCATCAGAGTAATCCAGCAGATTAACGAAAACGTAGTTTTTACTGCACCATCAATTTCACAGCGTGCAGCTCTTCATGCACTGAGACACAGAACAGAGGTACAGCCTGAAATGGTTGAAGAGTACAGAAAGAGAATGTTCTATGCCGCAGAAAGAGTAAACGAAATCCATAATATGCACGTTATTTATCCGCCAAAGGGCAGCTTCTATCTGTTCATCAACATCAAAGACACAGGTCTTTCAAGCGAACAGGTTGCAGAAGAGATTCTTAAGGAGGCACACGTTCTGATGCTGCCGGGAAATGCCTTTGGAACATGCGGAGAAGGCTATCTTCGTATAGCCTGCACAGTCAGTGTAGAAGTGCTTAAGCAAGCATTCGACAGAATAGAAAAAATGAAGTTGTTTAGTGTTTAATGAGATTTTTTGGAGGGTGGACGTATGAAACCAGAAGAAATGAACGAAGCGGTAAACGTAGTAGAATTAAAGCCTGTTTCCCCGGCAAATACTGCTAAATTTATTATCGCATCCCTAGTCGGCATATTCCTGTTCCTGATTCCGATTCCACGTGGAAACAGCTTTACTATTCCTATCGGTATCGTAATCAACTGGGTAAGCGGACTGCTTGCAACAGAAACTGTTGACCTTGCAAGTATTGCGGTTGTTGCATTTATCACAATTTCTGCAGTGCTTACAGTTGTTAACAAATTATTCAAACCTGCATTTATCCAGAAGAATGAACTTCTTAACAAGATTTTCTCACCTTCACCACTTTACTTTGCAGGAAGAATTATCGGACTTGTTATTGTTTATTTAGTATACTTCGGTGTTGGTCCTGAAATGATTACATCAGGCGCAACAGGCGGCTCCATGCTTGGAGTATCAGCAACCCTGGTATCAGTTATCCTTTGTATCGCATTCCTGATGCCACTGCTTACAGACTTTGGTATCATGGAATTCGTAGGCGTACTGCTGAGAAAGGTTGTAAGACCTTTATTCACAGTTCCCGGACGTTCCGCTATCGACTTGATGACATCATGGCTTGGAACTTCCAATGCTGCGGCAATTCTGACAACTACACAGTATGAAACAGGTTTCTACAGTGCAAGAGAAGCTGCAACAATTTCAATGAACTTCTCATTCGTATCAATTCCGTTCTGCTATGTAATCGCAACATTGATCGGTGTTGAAGATAAGTTCACAATTTTCTATCTGATCAGCTTAATCGGTGGTATCATTCTTGCGATGATTATTCCAAGAATCCCACCTCTAAGCAGAATTCCTGATACATACGATGAAATTGCAGGAAAACAGATTAACGAAGACGTTCCTCAGGGTGTTTCCAAAGTTAAGTGGGCTCTTAACCTTGCAGGTCACAGAGCAGAAACTGCTACACTTGGAACAGTAGGACAGTCAGGTATCAAAGTTTATGCAACTATGTTTATGGATCTGATTCCTATCGTTATGGCTTTAGGTACAATCATCCTTATCCTTGTAGAGTATACTCCAATCTTTGATATCGTGGCTACTCCATTCGGATGGTACATGGATCTTTGCGGTATCGAAGGTGCCAAGGAAGTTGCTGCAACTGCATTAACAGGCTTTGCTGACCAGTATATCCCACCTCTGATGCTTGCAGATTTCGAAATCGAAAGAACAAGATTCATCCTGGGATGCGCAACATTACTTCAGATTATCTACATGTCAGAAGTAGGTCTGATCGTACTGAAATCAAGAGTTCCTGTAAATGTTGGACACTTGTTTGCTGTATTCCTGGAGAGAACAATAATTGCAATACCTCTAGTTACTGTATTAACTAACCTACTTGTAACCTTCTAAGTAAAATAATGTTCTATTCTGTCAAATAAGTTAGTTGAATAGTGCTTATGAAAAGGATTCCTGTTTGTCAGGGGTCCTTTTCACGTTTATGGAATTGCCATTCAGCCTCTGACAGGGTATACTGATAGAGAAATGATTCATAAAGGTGGAGAGTTATGGGCGATAAAATGCGATTGGATAAATACCTGGCCGAAAGCGGTCAGGGCACCAGAAGTGAAGTTAAGCAGCTGGTAAAAAAAGGTCATGTGTCAGTTAACGGCGTAACGGCCCGGGACAGCGGCATGAAGGTTGACTCTGATAAGGATGCTGTCAAAGTTAACGGCAGAAGTGTAATCTATGAGAAGTTCAGATACTTTATGCTGAACAAACCTCAGGGCTGTGTAAGCGCAACCCGTGACGGACTCAGTTCTACGGTTCTGGATTTGCTGGAGGGTGAAATTACACGGGATCTGTTCCCGGTGGGAAGGCTAGACAAGGACACGGAAGGCTTTCTGCTCATAACCAATGACGGTCAGCTGGGCCACGAGCTGCTGTCTCCTCGAAAGCACGTGGACAAGAAATATGTGGCTCATGTATCAAAACCCCTTACGCCGGAGCAGCTCATTGCTTTTGCCGAGGGGGTGGATATAGGGGATGAAAAGCCGACAATGCCTGCGAAAATCAGACCTTTAGATGAAGAAAATGTTTATGAAGTAGTTCTGCAGGAGGGACGATACCATCAGGTGAAAAGAATGTTTGAAGCCTTCGGAAGTAAGGTGACCTATCTGAAGAGAGTTTCAATGGGACCGGTTACTCTGGATGAAAGCCTGGAACCGGGACAGTACAGAAAGCTGACAGCTGAAGAGGTAGAGGCCTTGAGAAGAAAATAAAGCTTCTTTGATGAGCTTTCATCAAAGAAGCTTTTTTATGCCCTGATCAAGACCGTCTAAGGTTAATTCAAACATGGGAAAGATATTTCTTATTTCGCCGATGGTCCTGTGTCCGTATGCGTATTCCCAGCGTTCTTCCTTTATAGGGTTCAGCCATATAGATTTTTCGTATTGCTTTCGTATTCTCTGAAGCCAGTATATGCCCGGTTCCTCATTATAGTTGTACCAGTTGATGTTTCCGCCTCTGGAAAGGAGTTCATAAGGAGACATGGATGCATCTCCTACCACAATTACTTTATAATCGCTTCCCAGATTGTTTAAAACCCATTCTGTGTCCACCCAGTCGCCGTAATGACACATAGGTGTGGTATATAGGTTCTCATATATGCAGTTGTGGAAGTAATAGGTTTTAAGGTCCTTCAGGTGGGTGGACTGATGCAGTGCCTGAAAAAGCTGATTAACCAGCTGGGTGTGCTTCCACATGGATCCGTCGGAATCTATCAGAAGCAACAGCTTTACCGTGTTCTTTCTCGGCTTCTCGTATACCAGCTTCAACATTCCGGCGTTATCACCGGTGGCCTTTATGGTTTCATCAATATCTAGCTCGGTTTTAGCGGAATCCACTCTGGTGGAAAACTGTCTCAACTTTCTGAATGCCATCTGGAACTGCCTGATATTCAGCTCGTTATCCTGTCTGAAGTCTCGGAATTTTCTTTCTCCGGCAATTTTGACAGCTGATTGATGGCGTCCTTCACCGCCTACGCGAATGCCTTGAGGATTGTATCCCCCATGTCCCATAGGCGAAGTTCCCCCTGTACCTATCCAATAGTTTCCTCCGTCGTGTTTCTCTGTCTGCTCCTTTAAGCGCTCTTCAAACATTTCCATAAGCTCCTTCAGGTCATGTCTTTCCAGGCCCTCAGGTCTGTCCCAAAGCTCTCTTTCAAGCTCTTCTGTGCTTAGCCATTCCATAAGCTCAGGAGGCAATTCTTCAATGGATTTTATGTTTTTGAAGTATTCAAGAAAGCCCATATCAAACTTATCGTAATCGGACTCTCGTTTTACCAGCACATTACGGGCAAGATTGTAGAACTCCAGGAGAGAGTTTTCAGCCATGCCCTTATCAAGAGCCTCCATCAGAACCAGCCACTGATCGAGGGAAATTTTCAGGCCGGCAGCTCTGAGTGCAAACATGAACTTAATAAACATTTCTGTACGCCTTTACATAATCAATATCCTGGTTTTTCTTTAGAAGGACTCCAACGTATGGAATTCGCTTGCCAATCTCATTAACATCCACACCTGTCATCTGAAGAGCCATAATCCAGTCAAGCAGCTCGGAGGTGCTAGGCTTTTTCATAATCTGTTTCATGCCCCTGATGTCGTAAAAAGCTTTGATAGCATTGTTTACCAGCTTCTTGTCCAGGTTGCCGAAATGAACTTTGATAATCTCCGCGATTTTTTCCTCATCGGGGAATTCGATATAGTGGAAGATGCACCTTCTCAGGAACGCATCAGGAAGCTCTTTTTCGGCATTGGATGTTATGATTACGATAGGACGGTGTTTTGTTTTGATTGTCTCACCTGTTTCGTTGATGTAAAACTCCATGCGATCCAGTTCCCAGAGCAGATCATTTGGAAATTCAAGGTCTGCCTTGTCGATTTCATCTATCAGAAGCACCACCTGCTCCTCTGAAGAAAAGGCTTCGCCCAGCTTTCCCAGTTTGATGTACTGCTTGATGTCTGCAACATTTCCTTCTCCGAACTGGCTGTCGTAAAGTCGCTGGACGGTGTCGTAAACATAAAGACCGTCCTGGGCCTTGGTAGTGGATTTAATTCCCCAGATTATAAGTTTCATGCCAAGGGACTCGGCAATGGCTTCTGCCAGCTGGGTTTTTCCGGTACCGGGCTCACCCTTTACCAGAAGAGGTTTTTTCAAAGCAATGGCAACATTCACAGCGTTCATAAGCTCCTTAGATGCCACATATTTATTGCTACCTGTAAATTTCTTCATGTAACTGTTATTCTCCTTTTTTCAAACTTATAGATAATTATACTATGGTGAGATAGAAATTCAAGGCTGAGGAGCAGAATGAAAAAATATCTATAGGTTTTAAATTAAACTGCGGTACAAAAAAAGAATTGACATTAAATTTTTGCGGGATTATAATGATAAAAAATATGAATCACTATGCGGATGAGCCGCAGAAAGGAGTAGGAATGTTTGCGTATACCGATAAGAAAATGTACGGAAAAGGTTATACTGTGCTTACAGATGAAGAAATACAGCGTATACATGACGCCTCTTGTGAAGTATTGAGAGATACAGGCGTATATATGGGCTCAAAAAAAGCACAGGATCTTATGGAAGCCTTTGGCTGTGATGTAAACAGAGAGACAGGTATTATTAAAATTCCGGAAAAGGTTATTGAAGATGCACTTGAATCGATTCCTAAGCTGCCTGATGGAATGAGCGTACCTATCTTTGACAGAGATGGTAATGTCATCACGGAAATTGATGCGAACCGTGTAACCATGAGCTGTTCAGGCGTTTGCACCAACTATCTGGATCCTTTTACAGGAGAAAGAAGACTGCCAACATATAATGATGTTGAGGACACAGCTAAGCTTTGCGATGCAATGCCTGAGATAATAAACTACCAGATTGCAGTATCTGCAGAGGATGTTCCTAAGCCTTTGATGGTAGTATTTCAGCATGCTGCCATTCTTGAAAACTTTACAAAGCTTATGAGTAACATGAACCAGGACCCATGGGTATTTGACAAGCAGATAAGAATGATGCAGGCGGTAGCAGGCGGACCGGAGAACTTTGCTGAAAAATGCTTTGCCGGGTACGGTCTGGACCCTATCAGCCCTCTTGCCTTTGATACAAATGAACTTGATATGACGATTATGGGTATCGAAGCAGGAATAATGCCTTGCATTTTTACAGACATGATGGCAGGAGCGACAGGACCTGCAACCCTTGCAGGAGCACTGACTGTAACAAATGCGGAATGTCTGGCAGGAATGGTATTCACACAGGCAATTCAGAGAGGAGCCGTTCCTTCTATAGGTACGTCTTCCAGTATCTTTGATATGAAATCTATGACTTCGCCAATCGGCGCTGCTGAGCATGCACTGTATTCTGTTGCAACGGGGCAGATGGCAAAATTCTATGGTGTGGGATGCACAGCAGGCGGTGGATAGGTAGACAGTAAATGTTTAGACTATCAGGCAGGGGTAGAGTCAGCAATAACATGGCTTCTTCCCGCACTATCGGGAGCAGGGACTCTTTATGGTGCAGGAATAATAGACACAGCAATGACTTTCAGCCCTGCAAAGGTGGTTCTTGACGTTGAATGCTTCAGACAGGTTGGACGTGTACTTGACGGCATTAAGGTTAATGACGAGACTATAGCGCTGGATCTGATAAAGAAGGTTGGACCTAGAGGAAGCTTCACAGGGGAGAAACATACAGTAAAGAATTATCGTAAAGAAGGTCTGATGGCTGATCTTTTCGAAAGAAGACCTTACGGAAAATGGGAAGAGGACGGAGCCAGGGATTCCTATGCTGTTGCTACAGAAAGAGCTCAGGATATTATCAGAAATCACAAGCCTACTCCGCTTAAACCGGAAGTTCTCAGCGCTATCGATGACATTTTGGGAGAGGCTGCAGAGGAAAAGGGATATTCAGACTGGTTCAGGAACGAGTTTCTTCCTAACAGACGCAGATAGTTTGACATAATAGTTTGTTAGAAAAACTTGATAGACAAGAAAAAGAAATCGCTACGGCAAGGAGTCGTGGCGATTTTATTATACAAGTATTATTTCTCTGAATTTGGTCTTCTTCTACATTCTGATTATTTCTAAACAGATAGACTCTTAGACAGATAGGCTCTCTATAAGTGAGTTGAAGCCCTTATTGAATTCATCGGTAAAATGGTGCCGATTGGTGCACAGCAGGGTATTCATCAGACAGCCTATGAACATCTTCGTTATTATTTCTGGCGGATAGGAGTCTGAAATGCACCCCTTAATCTGTGCGAACTGAATTACTCTATATTGGATTTCGAAATATTGGGTAAAAAGCTGTTTGAATACGGAATCCTCATCACGATCTCGAATTGACAGAGTAAAGAAAACGGAACTGATATTGTAGTAGTTCTGAATCCCTTTTATCAGGAAGCGGTAGGTCTTTCTTATTGCTTCTATAGGGTCTGTATCATCTTTGCCAAGCAAGTCGTTCACATAATCGCTGAACTCTTCCACGCTTTCTGCAACAATCAACTCAATTATCTTCTCTTTGGAACCGAAGTAATTGAAGAAAGACGACTTGGAAATCATTACTCCTTTGCACAAAGCTGTAATGGAGGTCTGATCAAATCCGTTTTCTTCGAAAAGGTGCTTTGCCCTTCTGATGACATCGTCCATCTTCAGTTTTTTCTTTTTTTCCGGAAGGCTGAGCTCTTTTGGATTATCAGTCAATTGTAGGTCCCTCCTTTTTAATTGTATTATTATAAAATATACCATATTTGAAGGTTGTTGGCAAAAAAATTCTTGGCCTGTTAGCTGTTGAAAAAAATCCTCATTATGATAAAATAAGGGAAAATGAGGGTATGGATTTCGGAAAGGACTGAAGGTAATGACAGAAGAAGGAAAAAAGCTATCCCTTGCAGAGCGAAAAAAGGAAAGAAAGATAGACTACATGCTTAGTGTAGCCCGACATCTTTTCCAGAGAAAAGGGTACGATAATACTACCGTGGAGGAATTATGCGATGATGCAATGATATCCAGATCCACCTTTTTCAATTACTTTGGAAGCAAGGAACAGCTCATATTTCTGATTAATGAGAGAGAGGTCCAGGATCTCAGTATATTTATAGATGAGCTCCTGGAAGATGAAAGCTCAGAACCTTTGGATATTATCAGGCAGTATTTTAACAAGATAATTAACTCCACCATAAACTACAGCGAAATAACCGCGGTTTTTTATCAGCTGGCAATGAGAAATTCGGAATTCAGTACACTGTTGAAGGGATACCATGCAATCGAATACAAAATCATTAAAAATGCGGTAAACAAGGACCTTTTCAAGGAGGAATGGACTCCTGAGCTTATAGAAAAAATATTTCATGGCTGTTATATAGATATTGTCACTACCGTTCCAACCGAAACTGCCAGGGCCGAATTCAATCAGTCTCTGGAAAGGGCCATGGCTGCTATGCTAAAATAGGGTGTGGTTCTGACGTATAGTGAAAAAAAGTGAAAAGGGTAAATCAAATGAAGCGATGCGGAAAATGTGAGCATTGCTTAAGACAGTAGACAAAGGCTCTGACTCAAGTAAGAGGTTCAGGGTCTTTTCAATGTCTGAATGCATATTCTCTCGATCAACTGGTTTTCAAAGACGACATTTTATGAAGGTTACTTTTTTGCGAAATGATGGGAATTCATTTTTTTCCCAACATGAATGCGGCGCTATGGCACTTTTCTCATTGCTGCGATTCTACCGGGCAATACACTATCGATCATTTGACAAAAAAATGTCAAAAAATGAACGCAAGATAAGTTTTAAACTAAAGTACAAAAACATATTGACGCACAAGATAACCAGCAGTATAATTATACACAGATATTTGTATTAATTGTTTTGAAAGGAGCAAGCTATGAACAAGAACACATCATTGACTCCACTTCGTAAGCTTGGATACGAAGCTGGTATCACGACAGAATCAGTTATTTATAACGCATTCTACATCTATTTTATGATTTTCTTAACAAATGTTGTAGGCGTTAATCCGGTTCTTGCCGGAACAATCTCACTGATTTCCGTATGCGTTGACGCTGTAACAGACCCATTACTCGGATGGATTTGTGACAAACCTAATGTAAACATGAAGAAGCTGATGTTAATAGGCGGTATTTTAACAGGTATACTGTTTATGGCTACATTCGTAGTAATAGACGGAAGCCAGACTGTTAAATTCTTATACTATGTTTGCGTATCATCCTTAATGTGGGTTGCATACACAATGTTCTGTATCCCTTACTATGCATGCTGTGCTCAGATGACAGATGACTATGACGAACAGACTAAGATCAGAGGAATTTCATCATCAATGAACGGTTTCGTTATCTACGCAGGTTGCGTATTCCCTATCCTGTTCATCACCGCTTTCGTAGAAGCAGGATTAGATCCTGTTAAGAGCTGGACATATGCAGCAGGCTGCATCGGATTAATCTCAATTGCATTCGGACTGATTAACTACTTCTCAATCAGAAACGTTGACTTTATTGAAAAGGCTGTTGTAGAAGATCAGGACGGAATCCTGAAAACATATAAGGAAGTTATCAAGCTGAAACCAATGAGATACTTCATCCCTTGGGTATTCTTCTATCTGTTCGGATCCGCAATGGTATCCGCGAACCAGGACTACCTGATTATCTACGCTGTAGGTGAAAGCCCTGACGCAATCAAATACTCTGCAGTAATGACATTACTGGCATTCTTCATTCTGTCACCTGTTTTCACATGGATTTCAACTAAGTGGGACAGAAAGGTTGCTGTATTATTTGCATTCGGCGTAACAATGGTAGGATCAGTTGTATGCAGAATAATGGGTATTGACAGTATGAATATGCTGTATGCTCTGACAATTCTAAACGGATTTGCACTTGCAGGTTTCTGGTGTCTGTTCTATGACTTCTCATACGACCTTATCGAGCTGGACGAATACAAGAACAGAAAGAACAGAGCTGGAGCTATCACATCATTCCCTCAGCTTATTCAGAAGTTCGGTAATGCAGTAGGTCTACAGGTAATCGGCATCGTACTTGCTGTTATCGGATATGATGAAACCGCAGAAGTTCAGAGTGCTGCAACAGTAAGCGGAATTCAGAATATTTCAACAGTGTTCCTTGCAATCTGTATTGCAATTTCAATGATCTGCATTATCCTATACCCTGTTAACAAGAAGGTATATGCAAAACTGCAGGCTGCTAACGAACGTCGTCGTAACGGAGAACCTGATTTCCACGATCCTTAAATCGACGCTATTTTATAGAAACTGTTATAAAATTATAATAAATCAATTTTTACACCAAAGGGAGGCAATGGAATGTCAAAACTAATCAACGAATACAATTACGATGCTATACATGAGCAGGCGATGTATTTGATGAAACACCGTAAACATTTTAAACAGAGCGCACTTGATAAATGGATGGAGTACTTCAACACCAAGTGCATAGGCTCCAAAGAAGAAGCAGAAAAAGCAAAACTTGTAATTCCGGGAGGCATTCAGCACAACCTTGCTAACAACCATCCGTTTGCTTTATCAGTAAACAAGGCTGACGGACCATATCTGTACGACATCGATGGTAACAGATATATTGACTTTCTTTGTGCAGGAGGCCCTATAATCCTGGGAAACAACTATCCTGCTGTAAGAGATGCAGCAATCGCCCATATCCAGGAAAACTCATCTATTACAGGACTCTATTCTACATATGAAAGAGAACTTGCTGAGTTTATTCACAAGCATATGCCGGGAGTAGAAATGTTCCGTGCACTTGGAAGCGGTACAGAAGCAAACATTATCGCTATCCGTCTTGCAAGAGCTTTTACAAAGAAAAAACACATTATCCGTTTCATGGGCGGATATCACGGATGGAGTGATCAGTTGGCATACAACGACAACGGAGTTACAAACTCCATGTTGAACGGTATTCCAAGCGACTGCTACCAGAACACTCATGAAGTTCCTATCAATGACATAGAGGCATTGGAAGCAACTATCCTTAAGTACAAGGATGATGGCGGAGTAGCTGCATTCATCATGGAAGCAGTTGGACAGGACAGCGGTGCGGTTCCTACCTCAAAGGAATATCATCAGGCTGCGAGAGAGCTTTGTGACAAGTACGATATGCTGTTAATCTACGACGAAGTAGTAACAGGCTTCCGTCTTGGAATGGGTGGAGCACAGTCAATCTTCGGAACACATCCGGATATTACAGTCTTCGGAAAGATTATCGGCGGAGGCTTCGGCTGTGCCGGTGGTGTTGGCGGAAGAAGAGAAATCATGGAAATGCTTTCTGCAGGTGTTGACGTAACAGGAACAAAGGTTAAGGTTGGCGGAACAATGACAGCTAACCCACTGACTACACTTGCAGGACTGACAGTACTCAAGGAACTGGAGAAGCAGAATGTTCATGAACAGCTGGACAAGGCATCAGCATACTTCATGAAGGGAATTGAAGAAATCTCAGAAAAATATGATGTTCCTGCACTGTTATTCCATCATTCCTCCATTCTTCATATTGATATCGCAGGAGTTCAGCACGTTCCTTACTGTGTGGATCCTGAAGATAAGGAAGAGTTTAACAGACAGATAACAGATGCATATACAAATTATCTGCAGATTTCCATGGCACTTGCTGCTGAAGGTCTGATTATAGCAAACGGTGGTAAGACATATCTTCCATATGGAAGTATTGGAATTCTTGATGATGCACTGGATGTATATGACAGAGTATTCAGTCAGTTAGAATAATAAAAAATAAATAGAATACCGAATAAACATAAGCTGCGCCTGTCTGACGTGTATTCAGGCGGGTGCAGCTTTTATTACACAACAAACAGTATATTGCTAAAGAAAGAAGGGAATTAGCAATGGAAAAGAAGAAATGCATAGCGGCTTATGACTTTGGTACCAGTGGAGTAAAGGTTGCACTGGTAAGTGACAACGGAGATATTCTCGGCGTATGTGAGAAATCGTATCCACTATTGAAACCGCAGCCAATGTACGTTGAGCAGGATCCGAATGATTTCTGGAACGCTGTATGCCATGTAACAAAACAGGTATTAGCCCAATCAGAGACAGAACCGTCAGCAGTAAAGGCACTATCCTTCAGCGTACAGGCAGTTACCATAATTCCTGTAGACAAGGACGGAAATACATTATGTAATGCAATCAGCTGGCTTGACGGACGTGCGGAAAAGCAGGCAGAACAGATAAATGAACGCTGTGGCGCTGAATTTGTCAGACCGCAGGATCACCAGTCCCGATTATTATGGCTTAAACAGAACGAGCCTGAACTATATGAAAAGACAGAATATTTCCTTGAATGCGATGGATATCTGCAGTATAAGGCTACAGGTATAATGAATGTTTCCGACGACCATCCGGGCATCATTAAGTATCACCCTGCAATTCAGGAATTCTTTGATATTACCTTTGCAGATGTAGATGACGGCAAGCTGCCTCATATGGTAGAGGCTTGCTCAGAATACGGCAAACTTGATGCAAAGGGAGCAGAGGAGCTGGGACTGGTAGAAGGTACTCCTGTATTTGGAGGAATGATTGACGTTCCGGCAGCTGCTGCAGGATGCGGATGCATCAAAGCACAGGACGCTCATATTTACCTGGGCAGCTCAGGCTGGCTATCAGCAATAATTGACAGACCGTATGAGACTGCAGATGGTGCATATCAGTTAAACAGCATTCTTCCTGATTTAATGATTTACGGTGGATGCACAAACTGCTGCTGCACTATGCTGAACTGGGCAATCGACCATTTCTATGCAAAGGAACATGAGGAAATGGGTGGAGCTATTTACGACTTTGTAAACAAAGAAGTAGAAAAGCTTGCTCCGGGAATGGACGGACTGTACGCAACTCCTTGGCTATTCGGAGAACAGTTCCCTATATCCAATCCGTTTATCCGTGCAAATTTCTTCAACATCAGTGATGAACACACCAGAGCACATTTCATCGGTGCCGTAATGGAGAGTATTTGCTTTAGTATGAAAGGTCAGATTGAGCTTTATACAAAGGATACAGGATATGCCATTGAAAAGGTTGCCGCTAACGGTGGAGGATCCCTTTCAGATGTATGGATGCAGATGATGGCAGACGTTCTTCAGATGGAGGTGACTATTCCGTCAGAGACAAGGCATTCAGGTGCTATAGGAGCAGCAGTTGCTGCGGCAATAGGCCTAGGCTGGTGTGACGCGAACACCATTTATCAGTTTGTAAAGACAGAAAAGGTATTTACGCCTAACAAAGAGCTTAAGGAACTATATGATAAAAAGTATGAGAATTATCAGAAACTTTATCACTCCATTAAGGATCTTTCAAGAGAAATAAACGGATAGAAGGAGGCGGGGCATAATGACCGCAAGTGAGGTAAAACGCAAAATAATTGAAGTAGTCCAGACAGAATACAAAAACGGAATGGTAAACATGTTCGAAGGAAATGTATCTGCACGCTTTGAAGACAGATTTTTCATTACACCTTCTCAGGTGGAAAAAATGTCCATGGAAGAGGATATGATCATCGAAATTGACAAAGATGGAAATATCCTATACGCCAAGGAAGGATATAAACCTTCTTCCGAACTGTTTATGCACCTGGAGGTATATAAGCTTAGACCGGATGTTAACGCCGTTGTGCACAATCACAGCTTGTATGCTACTGCATTTGCTGTTAACAACATGCCGTTAGAAACAGATGCACTTACGGAAGCTAATATTTCCTTCGGCCCAATCCCTGTTGTTCCTTACGGAACGCCGGGTACCGACAAAATCTATAAAGACTTTGATAAATACCTTATAGATAACTGGGCAGTGCTCCCGCTTCATGATGAGCGCCGCGGCGAGGAAAAGACAGAGGAACGAAACCGCCGCGCCTGCACCGGGCAGCAGCGGCGAAATACCGAGCTTCAGCGCACAAAGCAAGGTCAGCGGGAATAACACGATGCCG
>JAQXLM010000166.1 GCA_029012125.1 Eubacteriaceae bacterium
CTTTCAACTCTCGTCAAAAGGCTGTAATTATTTCACTCATATATTAAGACTCTTTTTTCCCAAAAAAAGGCTCACTTTTTGGGGAAAAAATCAGATGTTTTTTTATGTATTTTTTTGACAGTTTATTACATCTATATGTAATATTTTTTGAATTGTGCTATTTCACACGATTTTATTGTTTTTTTTCTCTTTTTTTGGTGGTATAATGTATGAAACAATAACGAAATGTGGGGGCTTTCTATGAACAAATTCAATTATTACAAGATAATTCATCTTTCAATATTGGGGTTACTTGCCGCACTAAGTATTTATCTGTTGCTGCAGCCTGAAGTTAAGCAGTTTGTTTTCTCATCTAAGCCCGGGACCATTCTGTTTTTTGTGGTCTGGATTATACTTCTTGCAAGTTTCATTTTTATCTACATTGATTTCAGTATGATTTCAGACATTAAGCTTAGCTATCACAGCCTTTACGAAGCAGCATATTCCGATTCTCTGTCCAGCATTCCAAATAGATTCAGCTGTGACACAATTATTGAGAAATATGCTGATAAGAATCTGCCTGCCAATGTAAGCTGCATCATGCTGGCGATTTCAGATCTTCCTAAGGTGAACACTGTCTTCGGAAGAAAAGCCGGAAATGACCTTTTGAAGGATTTTTCCAATATCCTTACCAAATGTGCGGGAACTACATGCTTTGTCGGACGTAACGGCGGAAACAGGTTTCTTGCTATCTTTGAAACAGGAGGCTTTACAGCTATCAACGACTTCGTGTCACAGCTTGAGGATCGCGTAAACCAGTATAACCAGAACGTACACAAAATCACAATTAACTACAACTTAGGAATGGCTATAAACAGTGATGAGAAGCTTAATCAGATTACCGAACTTATTTCTCTAGCTGATAGTCGTTTAGCAGACAGAATGAAAGGATTAAACTAGGTCCAGGTACATGATTACTCTCGATTATGACTATTTAGCTAAGCTGGTGGTCAAAAGCCGAACCGGTGACAGCGACGCGTTTGCAGAGTTGTATACTGCAACCTATGCAAAACAATACAGGTACGCCTACCAATATGTGAAGGATCCAAACCTTGCTCAGGATATTATCCAGGAGGTTTATATTTTGGTGCTCAGAAATCTGGATGCACTTAAGGATCCTCGTCTTTTCGTGTCATGGCTTAATCAGATTACTTTCAGAGTCTGCTACAACTTCAAAACCAGGCTTGCCATGCAGAATCAGGAGGAGATCAGTCTCGAACTGCAAAACAATATAGAGAATGTTATGGACAGAGACCTCTCTCCGGAGGAAAGAATTGCCCAGAAATATGATCGAACCGAGCTCATGAGATGCGTACTGGACCTCAACCCGAAGGAAGCGCAGGCAATAATCATGCGATACTACAACAATATGAGTATTGAGGATATTGCTGATGCTATGGACTGCAGCACAAGTACAGTGAAGAGAAGACTGTCCGCAGGCAAATCGGCTCTTCGGAAAAAAGTCAGAAGCTATGATTGGGGAGGTGTATTCAGTGACTGATAAAAAATTAATAGAAAACTCGAATACCATTAACCCTCAATTCAGAGACCTGGATCCGAAAGCTGCAAACGCACTTCTTAACAGCGTTTTCGAAGAATGCGGAATGGAGCCTAGTTCCATCCCGGTAGAGACTCTTGCTTCCTGGAGCAACTATAACAGACCGAAATTCAGATATGCAAAGCGAATAATCTATATTGCTTTGCTGATACTAATACTGTTACCTCTTTTATTCGTTAAGCCAAACATTGTGGCAGAAAGAGTAGATGTGGACTCACCTATTAATGCCACTTATGAGATTTCTGTGAAAACACTGTTGCCGGTGAGAGCTCTCAGTGCTGCTCTGGACGGAATACCTATCAGTGTGGAACAGACCGGTACCAAGGAGTTCAAGGCCACCGTCACCAAAAACGGAACTTTGGAATTTACGGCAATAACGATTAACGGACAGCTTTCCAAGGCTCAGTACAAGGTGGAACACATAGATATGGATTCCCCTGTATATGTAGGCTCATTCTGTGAAGACGGTTTGGTACACATTATTGTACAGGATACCTTCTCCGGAATAGACATCGATAATGTAGAAGGATTACAGCCTGTATCCTATTCAGAAGAAACAGGCGACATGACATTTGTTATACCGAAAGAACCAACCAGTGTTACAGTACACG
>JAQXLM010000167.1 GCA_029012125.1 Eubacteriaceae bacterium
CATAAGGAACTTATAGAGCAGCTTATTTCAGGCGGAGACTGCAGAAACCTTGAGTTCATCTGCATGAATGAGGCTGCAGGCTACATGACCATGAACGAAATGATTGAAATAGGAAAGAGAGCAAAATCACAGGGAAGAAACCATTTCGACGAATACGTTGTAGATCCGGACGAAACTTCAATCATTCTGTTTACATCAGGAACTACATCTTTGGCAAAGGCAGTACAGCTTTCTCACAGAAACATTACATCCAACATCTATGCCTTAAATGTTACAGAAGAAGTAAGAGAAGATGATATCAACATGGCATTTCTGCCATATCATCACACCTTCGGTATGATGGCACAGATGGTAGTACTGTCAGCAGGTGCTGCAACAACCTACTGTGACGGTCTGAAATATATCCAGAAGAACATAGTGGAATACAAGGTTTCCGTATTCGTATGCGTGCCTCTTCTTATTGAATCAATGTACAAGAAGATTATGTCAACGATTAAGAAGCAGAACAAGGAATCAAAGGTAAAATTCGCCATGAAGTTATCCGGCTTCCTGCTTAAGTTCGGCATAGATATCCGTCGTAAGCTATTTAAAGAAGTTCATGAACAGCTTGGAGGTAATTTGAGATTTATCATAAGCGGAGCATCCGGAATAGACCCGGAGGTATTGAAAGGATTCACAGCCTTCGGTTTTGATACAGTACAGGGTTATGGTATGACAGAAACTTCGCCGGTACTGACTGCTGAAAGTCTGGTAGAGCAGAGAATAGGCTCTATAGGTAAGGCTGTGCCGGGAGTAGAGCTTTGCATTGAAAACCCTAACGAAGACGGAATCGGAGAAATTGTGGCACGCGGACCTAATATAATGAAGGGATATTTTGAAAATCCAGAAGCTACAGATGAAATCCTGGAAGACGGATGGCTCCATACCGGTGACCTGGGATATATGGACAAGGACGGATATCTGTTCATCTGTGGTCGAAAGAAGAACGTTATCGTGCTGAAAAACGGTAAGAATGTATATCCTGAGGAACTGGAGGTTCTCATCAGCAGCTACCCGTATGTAGAGGAGAACATGGTTTACGGAGAGCCTAAGAAAAAGGACGGAAATGAAAATGACCTGGCACTGGTGGCAAAGATAGTATACAAGCCTGATATAATGGAAGAACAGTATAACGCCACCACAGAAGAGGAAATTGAAAAGATTATCAAAGCAGATATAGACAGAATTAACGACAGATTGCCGGCATATAAACAGCTGAACCGTATACAGATAACCGACCAGCCGATGATAAAGACGACAACGGGAAAAGTAAAGCGCTACGCAAATATCTAATTTCAACAATAAAAAAATCGACCTCCCGAGGCTTTCACAAGTCGGGAGGTCGGTTTATTTCTAGTTATTCTTCTTCATTTCTTCGTATCTCTTAACCTTGCCTGTAGTGGTTTTGATCATAGGCTCGTCGGTAACGATCAGACGATGAATTACCTTGTAGCTTGGAAGCTGTTCGTTAATATGGTCGATATCTCTCCTTACGATAGCTTCGATTTCCGCAGGATCCTCTGTGCCGTAAGCATCCCTGATGACATCCTTGTTATAAACAATCTTGGCTGCGAGAGCAAGATCCTTTTCATCGCTGTTTTCGAATCTCGGCTGTCCAAATACCATGCTGTCTTCAACATACGGAAGGTTGCCAATCAGAATTTCCAGCTCTTCAGGGAAGACATTCTTACCGTTTTTCAGTACGATAACGTTCTTCTTACGTCCGCAGATAAAAATAAATCCTTCCTCATCTACACGAACCAGGTCTCCTGTATGTAACCATCCATCCTGAATGACATTAGCAGTTTCTTCTTCATTTTCATAGTATCCCAGCATAACATTTGGTCCGCGGGCAATAAGTTCTCCGATGCCGTTTTCATCAGGCTCGTAGATGGCTGCTTCAATTCCCGGCATTGAACGGCCGATGGAGCCGGCCTTGTTTTCCAATGAGGTTTCTGCGCAGATGCACGGTGATGCCTCTGTCATGCCGTAGCCCTGGTATGCAAGAATGCCGAAATCATAGAATCCCTTTGCCGCAACCGGATCGAGGGCGGATGCACCGCTTATAACATATCTCAGATTGCCACCAAGCTGCTCGTGAATATCCTTGAAAATCTGGCGACGTCTGTCAATTCCCAGCTTAAGAAGGAAACGGCTTAGCTTGATACCTGCCTGAAGCTTCTTTTCCTTTCCCTCCTTCTTAACCGTAGCCATTATTCTCTTGTAAATTGATTCGATAAGAAGAGGAACGCATACGAATACTGAAACCTTGTATTCAACGATATTCTTCTGTACATATTTCAGTCCGTCACAGAATGCGGTTGTTGCTCCGGCAGCAATCATAACGAACTGACCTGTAGCGCCAAAGGTATGGTGATAAGGCAGGAATGCCATGTTTACATCTCCGTGTCTGATGTCCTCAACCTTAAGCATTGCATATACGTCGTAAGTGATATTGTAATGTGAAAGCATTACCGCCTTAGCCAGGGAAGTTGTTCCGGAAGTGAACAGCAGTATTGCCATAGCATCCTTATCAATAGGAAGCTTAGAGTAGCTGTCGTCTCCGGCTTCAATCAGATCCTCACCTTCATTTACCAGAGTCTGTACATCTTCATAGTCCTCCAGCTCGTCCATGCAGATGTATGTAACAAGCTTGGTGTTATTGCTGTCTTTCAGCTGTTCAACCATTTCTCTGTGAGCGGCATCAAAGATTATAGCGTCTGCACTGCTGCGTATGATAGATGATTCCAGTTCGTCGTAAGGAAGACCCTTATCCAGAGGAACGGAAATGCCCAGTCCGCACACAATGGCAAAATGTGAAAGCATCCACTCATATCTGTTGTTTGCAAGTATTGCAACACGCTTGCCCAGCAGACCTTTTTTCATAAGAGCGGTTCCGAAAGCGTAGATTTCATCGCGAAATCTTCTGAAGGAAATGTTTTCATAAGTAAATTCCTTCTTAGACAGCTTCTGTTTGATGATAAAAGCGATATCTTCATCGTAGGCAGTAGCTGCGTAGTTTACCATATCTCGTAAATTCTCATGTTCTATGGAATCAAAAACAGGGGTACATTCTTTTATCTTGATCAATGTTTCTGTCTCCTTTAGGATGTGTAAATTTTCTTTATAGTAGCATAATTATGCCCAAATGTAAAGGCTTGCAGTCATCTGTGAAAGATGATAGAATCATCCAAGATGAACGAAAAGGGAGATATGAAATGAGTGTATTAACAGTAGAAAAGGTATCCCACGGATTTGGTGGAAGACAGATTCTGGAGGATGCTTCTTTTAGATTAAATAAGGGGGAACACGTAGGGCTGGTCGGCGCCAACGGAGAAGGAAAGACCACCTTCCTGAACATTATCACAGGTAATCTTATGCCGGATGCCGGAACAGTAAGCTGGTGTAATCATATTACAACAGGATACCTGGATCAGCGAACCACCTTGAGTCCGGGGAAGACCATAAGAGAGGTTCTGCGAGAAGCTTTCGGCCATTTCTTTGACCTTGAAAAGGAGATGCTGGAAGCTTATGACAAAATGGGAGAGGCAAGCCCTGAGGAGATGGAAGCTTTGATGGAAGACGCTGCCGAAATTCAGGACATTCTGGAGCACAGCGGTTTCTATACAATCGACTCCAAGATAGAGGAATATGCCAACGGACTGGGACTTGGAGACATCGGACTGGATAAGGATGTTTCTGAACTTTCCGGAGGTCAGCGTTCCAAGGTGCTGCTGACAAAGCTGCTGCTGGAGGACCCTATGATTCTGATACTGGACGAGCCTACCAACTACCTGGATGAAAACCATATCGTATGGCTGACAAGGTTCCTTCAGAACTATGAAAACGCGTTTATTCTCGTTTCTCACGACATACCATTCCTCAACGACGTAGTAAATGTAATCTACCATGTGGAAGAAGCCGTGCTGACAAGATATACGGGTAACTATGATGATTTCATGCACATGTATGACATCAAGAGAGCACAGCTTGAACAGGCGTACAAAAAGCAGCAGAAGGAAATTGCCGATCTTGAGGACTTTATTGCAAGAAATAAGGCGAGAATTGCAACTACCAACATGGCCAAGTCCAGACAGAAGAAGCTGGACAAGATGGAGAAAATTGAGCTGATAAAGGAGAAACCAAAGCCAACCTTCAAATTTGAGTATTCAAGAGCTCCGGGAAAATACGTAATCGAAGCGGAAAATCTGGTTATCGGATACGACGAGGCTTTGACAAGTCCTCTGAATTTCCATGTGGAAAGAGGAAAGAAAATCGCTATCAAAGGTGTCAACGGTCTTGGAAAATCCACTCTGCTAAAGACTATGCTGGGAATAATACCTCCTTTTGACGGTGCAGTAAAGCTGGACTACTATGCAGAGCCGGCATATTTCGAACAGGAGCATGACGGAAGCAGTAAGACTGCTCTTCAGGATTTCTGGGATGAATTCCCTTCAATGGATAACGGCGAGGTCAGAAGAGCTCTTGCCAAGTGCGGTCTCACCACTGAGCATATAGAAAGCCAGGTGAGAGTTTTGAGCGGGGGAGAGAACGCCAAGTTCAGACTCTGCAAGCTGATGCAGAATCCCATGAATCTGCTGGTTCTTGACGAGCCGACCAACCATCTGGACCCGGTTGCAAAGGATGTCCTTAAGGAAGCTATCAGAGACTTCAAGGGTACGGTAATTCTGGTAAGCCACGAACCGGATTTCTATCAGGATATAGTGACGGATATCTGGAACCTTGAAGACTGGACCACAAAGGTCGTATAATAATTTGTGAAAAAGAACTAAAAAAAATGCAAAACTTTGTGAAAAAACACTTGAATTTCGCTTTGCGTTGTGATAATCTTATGATATCAAAATGAAAGGAATGCAAGAGTAATCATGAATAATACTTTTTACGCAGCAAACTATTACTATTATTACTTTTTCTTTATGTTTAAGAAAGAGTAGGTTTTGCTGCAAAAAAGTTTTAAAGTGATTTTTCGATACAGCCTTTAATAATGACAACGAATTACTTTTAACTCCGCAGTCGAAACCGATTAGCGGAGTTTTTATTTTACGGAGGGAGAAAAATGATAACAGTATTAAAGCCAAATACGACAGAAGAACAGAGAATGCAGTTAATCCACTGGTTTGAAGAGCAGGGTGTAACAGTACACGAATCTCAGGGTGAGACTTATACAGTTCTTGGTCTGATAGGTAATACCTCCAATATTGATGCCGAGATGCTGGAACTTCTGGACATCGTGGAAAAGGTAACCAAGATTTCAGAACCATTTAAGAGTGCAAACAGACATTTCCATCCTGAAGACACCGTAGTAGATGTAAACGGTGTAAAGATAGGTGGTGGAAACTTTACAGTTATAGCAGGGCCTTGTTCAGTTGAAAACCCTTCTCAGATCAGAGAAGTTGCTGAGGGTGTAAAGGCAGCAGGAGCAGGCATGCTGAGAGGCGGAGCTTTCAAGCCGAGAACATCACCTTATGACTTCCAGGGAATGAAGGCAGAGGGCATAGAACTGCTGCTTGAAGCAAAGAAGCACACAGGTCTTCCTATTGTTACAGAAATTATGAATGCCAACCACCTGCCTCTTTTCGAAGACGTAGACGTAATTCAGGTCGGAGCAAGAAACATGCAGAACTTCGAGCTTCTTAAGGAGCTGGGTAAGACAAAGAAGACAATTCTGCTGAAGAGAGGTCTTGCAAACACAATTAAAGAGCTTCTTATGAGTGCTGAATACATTATGGCAGGCGGAAACGAAAATGTTATACTTTGCGAAAGAGGAATCAGAACCTTTGAAACCTACACGAGAAATACTCTTGACTTATCAGCCGTTCCGGTTCTTCACAGCCTGACACATCTTCCGGTTGTTATCGACCCAAGTCATGCGACAGGTCATGCCGATCTGGTTGAACCGATGGCTCTTGCCGCTGCAGCATGCGGAGCCGACGGACTTATGATTGAGGTTCATAACAATCCTGCAAAGGCGCTGTGTGACGGTGCTCAGTCACTTACACCGGCAGAATTTGCAGCACTAATGAACAAAGTCAACAAGATTCGCGAGGTGATTTAAATGAAGATTGGTATTGTCGGTCTGGGCCTTATAGGAGGCTCCCTGGCAAAAGCATATAAGAGAGCCGGCGCACAGGTTGCAGGCTTTGATATAAACGATCTGATTACCCAGTTCGCCCAGATGGCTGAGGCAATAGATGAAACTCTTACTGATGAAAACATTAATGAATGTGACTGTATTCTGATTGCCATTCCTCCGGTGCCTGCAGTAGAGTGGCTGGAATCAAATGCACCAAAGCTGTCAAAGGACTCTCTGGTTATAGACTGCTGCGGTACCAAGAGATACATTTGTGATGCCGGTTTCAGACTGGCTGATGAATACGGATTTACCTTTGTGGGAGGACATCCTATGGCAGGCCTTCAGTATGGAGGCTTTAAGCACAGCAGATATGATCTCTTTGATGATGCTATATTTGCCGTGGTTACGGAGCACAGAAGCGACATAATGCTTCTTGACAGAGTGAAGAAACTGATTCTTCCTGCCGGCTTCTCAAGGATTGTGCCTTGTACAGCTGAGGATCACGATAAGATTATTGCCTTTACATCTCAGATGGCTCACGTGGTATCCAATGCATTTATAAAAAGTGCGACTGCTCTGGAATCGGGAGTTTCCATTTCAGCCGGAAGCTACAGAGACTTTACGAGAGTCGCTTATCTGGATGCAAACATGTGGACCGAACTGTTCATGGAAAACAGAGACAATCTGAAATTCGAGATAGATACACTCATCAACGAGTTGTCCAGATATTCCAAGGCTCTTGAGGATGAGGATCCTGACAGGATGCGTGAGCTTCTTGAAGAGGGTAGAGACAGAAAAGTTGAGGTTGAAAAAAGATGCAATATGAAAGCATAGGCGAGGCTGCTCGCAATATAGTCAGCGGAAATACCATAGTAGTCGTAACTGATGAAAATGTTAAACCGCTGTATTTGGACAGATACATGCAGAGCCTGAAAGCTGCAGGCTTTGATGTATATAGCTTTACGATTGCTCCCGGTGAGGAATCGAAGAGTGGAAAAGTGTACCTGGAGCTTTTGAATTATCTTGCTGAAATCCCTCTGACCAGGGCGGATGCTCTGGTGGCCCTTGGTGGTGGAGTTGTAGGAGACCTGACAGGTTTTGCTGCGGCTACATACCTTCGAGGTATCAAGGTGATTCAGGTTCCGACTACACTTCTTGCGGTAGTGGATTCATCGATAGGGGGAAAGACGGCCATCAATCTGGAGGCCGGAAAGAACCTTGCAGGAGCGTTTCACCAACCTGCCCTAATATGGAGAGACGTTTCTGCCCTTGATACCCTGCCGGAAGAGGAATACCTTAACGGTATGGCAGAGGTGGTAAAGTACGGAGTTATAGCAGACGCTGAACTATGGAAAATCCTTTTTAATTATGTAAATGTAAAAAACGAAATGCCGGTAGTCATTCAGAAATGTGTCGACATAAAAACCCGTATAGTGCACGACGACGAATTTGACACAGGTGTAAGGCAGCTGCTAAACTTCGGACATACCATCGGACACGCTATTGAGAAAGCAAGCAATTTTGAAATCAGCCACGGCTTTGCCGTTGCAAAGGGAATGGCTGAAATCGCGCGCATATCCGCAGAACAGGGCTGGTGCAGTAAGGAATGTGCCGACGAGATCAGACAATTGCTTGAAAACTACGGATTTGATCTTTCTATAGATTATTCTAAGGAAGAATTATATGATATAATGCTGTCAGACAAAAAACGCAAAGGCGGAGTCATTGACCTGGTTGTGCCTGAGCGAATAGGAAAGTGCAGACTTGAAAGAGTCACAACACAACAGCTTAAGGAAATTCTATGAAAAACGTAACGATTATTTCATCAAAATCCGATGCTCACAGAGCATACATATGCGCGGCCTTATCAAAAGAGCCGTGCAATGTAATATGTAAATCCACCTCCAGGGATATCGAAGCCACCAGAAAATGCCTGGCGGCTTTGAAATCGGGTGAAAGTGAGATGCATCCGGGAGAAAGCGGATCCACACTGAGATTTCTGCTTCCGGTAATGGGAGCCCTCGGTCACAAAGCCCAATTCTACGGAGAGGGAAGACTGCCGGAAAGACCCCTGTCGCCTTTGTACGAGGAGCTTTGTTCTCACGGCTGCAGCTTAAGCCCCCAGGGCAGTCTGCCCCTTACAATAGAAGGGCGGCTGAAGCCGGGTACCTACACCATTGCGGGAGACGTTTCCAGCCAGTATATTTCAGGCCTGCTCTTTGCCCTGCCCCTGCTGGACGGAGACAGCCGGATAGACGTAACGGGTCGATTTGAATCAAAGTCTTACGTTGACATGACCCTTAAGGTTCTCAGAGCCTTCGGTATCAAAATAGAGGAAGACGGGCAGAGCTTTATCGTTGCAGGTAATCAAAGCTACCATGGACCGGAAAACTACATTGTGGAAGGTGACTGGTCAAACGGATGCTTCTGGCTGGCTGCAGGAGCTTTGACCGATGATGGAATAAGAGTAAAGGGCCTTGACTACCATTCCCTTCAGGGAGACAGAGAAATACTTAACCTGTTGCAGGAATTCGGCGCAGAGGTTACAATAAAAGAGGATGCTGTGGAAGTAAGAAAAAAACAGCTTAAGGGAATTGATATCGATGCATCGCAAATACCCGATATGGTTCCCATTCTTACTGTAGTTGCATCAGTTGCTGAAGGTGACACGGTAATAAGAAATGCCGGACGTCTTCGCATTAAGGAAAGTGACCGCCTGTCTGCGGTTACGCAGGTTATGACCACTCTGGGAGCAGATATTGAGGAGCTGCCGGAAGGCCTGATCATACACGGCGTATACGGACTTACAGGTGGAAGGGTATCCTCATATAATGACCACCGAATCGCCATGATGGCAGCTATTGCATCCCTGGTGAGTGAGGGCAAGGTGGTAATCGAGGGCAAGGAAGCTGTTTCCAAGTCCTATCCGGAGTTTTTTAACGAACTTTCGGCCCTTGGATTAGCAGACAATGTAGAATAGAGAAATGGAGAAGAAATATGTCTTCAACATATGGGAAAAATCTAAAAATATCCATATTCGGACAGTCTCATTCAGAGGCTATAGGTGTTACTGTAGACGGTATTCCTGCGGGAATCAGAATTGATATGGAAGAGCTGCAGTCTTTTATGGACAGGCGGGCGCCGGGAAAGAGCAGATACTCCACACCGCGAAAGGAAGGCGATAAGCCTGAATTTCTCAGCGGGCTGGTAAATGACACTACCTGTGGTGCTCCGTTAACTGCAATTATTCGCAATACCAATACCAGATCTTCAGATTATGATAATATAAGGGACATTCCAAGACCCGGACATGCGGATTATACAGCTCATGTTAAATACGGTGGTTTTGAGGATGTAAGCGGAGGAGGACACTTCTCCGGAAGACTTACCGCACCTCTGTGCATAGCAGGCGGTATTGCAAAGCAGATTTTATCCTCTCAGGGAATCGAAATTTCTGCTTTCATTAAAGAAATAGGCGGTAACAGCAGTGATCCTTTCATGGCAATAGATCAGGCCAGAGAGAAAGGCGATTCCGTTGGAGGAATCATTGAGTGTGTCGTAACAGGTCTTCCTGCGGGAGTGGGAAATCCTATGTTCGACGGAGTTGAAAATAATGTGGCTAAGGCAGTCTTTAGCATCCCTGCCGTTAAGGGAATCGAGTTCGGCAGGGGTTTTGACGCAGCCAGAATCTGCGGAAGTGAAAATAACGACGAATTTTACTTTGATGGTGATAAGGTTAAAACTCGTACAAACAATCACGGTGGCATTCTCGGAGGAATTACATCGGGAATGCCGGTTGTGTTCAGAGTTGCAATCAAGCCTACGCCGTCAATTTCCATAGAACAGAACAGTATCAGCTACAGTAAAGGTGAGAATGCCAAACTGGCGGTAAGAGGAAGACACGATCCGTGCATCGTTCCCAGAGCGGTGCCTTGTGTTGAGGCGGCAGCTGCAATAGCCCTGTATGATCTGATACTTGACAATTAGATTAATACAATCAGATTTATACAATTAGACTTATGTGGAGGAATACAGAAATGGCTTCAATTGAAGATTATAGAATGAAAATAGATGAGATTGACAAGGAAATCGTTGCAAAGCTGGAAGAGAGAATGAGAACTGCCGAAGAGATTGCAAAATACAAGCAGCAGAACGAGCTACCTGTTTATGACGCCATGAGAGAAAGAGAAAAAATCGACGCAATTACAAATATGGTATCAGAAGATATGGCAGGATACTCCAGAATACTGTATAATACTATTATGGAAATCAGCAAAGATCATCAGAGAAAGATTACTCAGCAGGATACAGAGTGTGTGAAAGCTATCAAGAAGGCACTGGATGAAACGTCTAAGGTATTTCCTCAACGTGCGGTAGTTGCATGTCAGGGAGTTACAGGCTCTTACTCTCAGGAGGCCTGCGAGAAGATTTTCAAAATGCCGCAGATTTTCTTCCTGAAGAACTTTAACGGCGTATTCTCTGCTATTGAAAGCGGTCTTTGCCGGTACGGAATCCTGCCACTGGAAAACAGTACTGCCGGTTCCGTAAACCAGATCTACGATCTGATGATGAAACACAATTTCTATATTGTGAAGAGTGTCAGACTGAAGATCGACCACAGTCTTCTTGCAAAAAAAGGTGTGAGAAGAGAAAACATTAAGGAAATCGTGTCTCACGAGCAGGCAATAATGCAGTGCGATGACTTCCTGAAAAACTTCCCGCATGCGAAGATTACAGTATGCGAGAATACGGCGGCAGCTGCCAAGCTGGTGGCAGAATCAGACAGAAATGATATTGCGGCACTGGCATCACACAACTGCAGCAGCTTATACAACCTGGAATGCCTGGAGGAAAATGTTCAGGATAACAAGAATAACTACACCAGATTTATCTGTATCAGCAAGAAGTTGGAAATATTCCCGGGTGCTGACAGAACAAGTCTGATGCTTGTTACTGCACATAAGCCGGGTTCGTTGTATAATGTACTTGCAAGATTCAATGCTTTAGGCATTAACCTTGTAAAACTTGAAAGTAGACCTATTCCTGAAAGAGATTTCAAGTACATGTTCTACTTTGATATTACATCGGAGGTATACTCGGAAGAGTTTATCAGGCTAATGAATCAGCTGCAGGATTTGAGCAGCGAATGCACTTATCTGGGCAGCTATACGGAAGTGTAAGAAGGAAATATGAGAAAATTTGGACTAATCGGAAAAAAACTGGGGCACAGCTATTCCCCTTTAATCCACGGAAAATTTGCTGACTATGAGTATGAGCTGATTGAAACGGAAGAAGACAATCTGATGACTTTGATAGAGTCTGAGGAATACGGTGGCTTCAACGTTACAATTCCTTACAAGAAGACCGTAATGGATCTTTGTGATGAGGTATCTGAGCGTGCAAGGAATATCGGAAGCATAAACACAGTCGTTCGAAGCAGAGATGGAAAACTGAAGGGCTATAACACGGATTATGATGGTTTCATCTATCTTCTTGAGAAAACAGGTATCAGTCCTGAAGGGAAGAAATGTCTGGTACTTGGAAGCGGCGGTGCATCACTGACGGTTCAGGCGGTGCTTCGGGATTTAGGGGCTTCTCAGGTACTGGTTGTGTCTCGATCCGGTGAAATCAATTATGAAAATGTATATGAGCATGATGACGCTCAGATTATTATTAACACCACCCCTGTGGGAATGTATCCTGAAAACGGTAAGACGCCTGTAACTGTGAGCCGTTTTCCGAAATGTGAGGGTGTGCTTGACCTGATTTACAATCCAAACAGAACTAAGCTGGTGCTGGATGCAATGGATCTTGGAATTCATGCGTCAGGTGGTCTGGAAATGCTGGTAGCTCAGGCTAAAGTTGCCTGTGAGCTGTTTACCGGCTTTGATATCGAAGAGGAAGTTCTGGAAAACGTTCTTGATGAGGTAAGACGTGAGACTCTTAACGCAATTCTCATTGGAATGCCCGGTGCCGGAAAGACCACTCTCGGTGCTGAGATGGCAGAAAGACAGGGAAGAGAATTCGTGGATATCGACGAAGAGATTGAAGCACAGGAAGGAATGTCCATCCCTGAGATTTTTGCATCTAAGGGTGAAGCCTATTTCAGAAAGATTGAAACGGAAATGCTTGAAAAAGTGTGTATCCGGAACGGTCTTGTAATCGCTACAGGCGGCGGTGTAGTAAAAAACAGAAAAAACTATTACATAATCAGACAGAACGGCACTGTTATCTGGGTAAAACGGAACCTGGACAAGCTGGCTACTGACGGGCGTCCTGTTTCCATGTCTATGCCTCTGGAGCAGATTTACGAGGAAAGAAAGGAAGCCTACAAAAGCTGGAGTGACTATTTTATAAATAACAACGAAGAGAGAGACTAAAGAGAAAAAGAGCGAAGACTGAGACTAGGGTGTGAAATGAAATTACTGGTAATTAACGGACCGAATCTTAATATGCTAGGCATCAGAGAGCCGGAAATATACGGAAAGGATACCTATGAAGACCTGATAAAGCTGGTATCCGATGCTGCCGATAAAATGAATGTGCATGTGGACTTCTTTCAGTCCAATCATGAAGGTGCTCTGGTTGACCGCATTCAGCAGGCATACGGAGTGTATCAGGGAATTGTAATCAATCCTGCCGCGTACACTCATACCAGCGTTGCCCTTCTTGACGCGGTAAAAACCGTTGGAATTCCCACAGTTGAGGTTCACATTTCCGATGTGAGACAACGTGAAGATTTCAGACAGGTGTCATACATTCGAGAAGCCTGTGCAGGAACTGTAATGGGAAAAGGTTTTGCCGGTTACGTAGAGGCTATGGAAATACTCAGGCAGATTGTTGACGGTAAGTAGGAGGCTTGCAGATGATACAGTGTATTTTCGTTGGAATAGGCGGATTTATCGGTGCGGTGTGCCGGTATCTGATGGGCTTTTTGCCCCTTGGTGCAGATACGGCTTTTCCCGTTAAGACTTTGATGATTAATTTAATCGGTGCATTTCTGATCGGAATAATCGCAGCTTACGCTCTGAAAACAGACACAGGAAATTCCAATCTGGTTTTGATGCTGAAGGTTGGAGTGTGCGGAGGCTTTACCACATTCTCAACTTTCGCTTTTGAAATAAGTGATTTAATCAAAGCAGGGCAGACAGGCATGGCTGTAGCCTATGGCCTTGGAAGTATAGTGGCCGGAGTGCTTCTGGTAATATTTGCACAATGGCTGGTGTACTCAATAATCAGGTAAGAAAAGGAGAAATAGAAAATGGATTATTCAATTAACACAAAATGTGTACAGGCAGGTTATACTCCGGGAAACGGTGAACCTAGACAGGTGCCTATTTATCAGTCAACTACTTTTAAATATGCAACCAGTGAAGCAATGGGAAGATTGTTTGACCTGGAAGATTCAGGCTACTTCTACACAAGACTTCAGAATCCTACCAACGATATAGTTGCAGCAAAGATTGCAGAGCTGGAAGGCGGTACAGCTGCCATGCTTACATCCTCAGGCCAGGCTGCAAACTTCTTTGCATTATTTAATATCTGTGAATGCGGAAGTCATATCGTAGCGTCTTCAACTATTTACGGCGGAACCTTCAATCTTATTTCAGTAACTATGGCAAAGATGGGTATCGACGTTACTTTCGTATCACCTGATGCTTCAGAGGAAGAACTGAACGCTGCATTTAAGGAAAACACAAGGGCAATGTTCGGTGAAACCATAGCAAATCCTGCACTGACTGTTTTGGACATTGAAAAATTCGCAAAGGTAGCTCACAGTCACGGAGTTCCTCTAATCATAGATAACACATTCCCTACGCCAATAAACTGCAGACCTATTGAATGGGGTGCAGATATCGTAACACATTCAACAACCAAGTACATGGATGGTCACGGAGCAGCTGTAGGCGGAGCAATTGTCGACTCCGGAAATTTTGACTGGATGGCTCATGCAGACAAATATCCCGGCCTTACACAGCCTGATGATTCATATCACGGAGTTACATATGCTGAGAGATTCGGCAAAGAAGGTGCATTTATCACAAAATGTACAGCTCAGTTAATGAGAGACTTTGGATGCATCCAGTCACCTCAGAATGCCTTCCTGCTAAATCTGGGCCTGGAATCATTACATGTAAGAATGCCTAGACACGTAGAAAACGGACAGGCTGTGGCAGAGTTCCTATCAAAGCACCCAAGTGTTAAATCTGTCAGCTATCCGGGTCTGGAAGGCGACAAGTACCACGATCGAGCAATGAAATATCTGGGCGGCGGTGGCTGCGGAGTAGTATCCTTCGAGCTTAACGGCGGAAGAGAAGCTGCAGAGAAATTTATGGGCAAGCTAAAGATTTTCGCAATCGAAACCCACGTTGCTGACGCAAGATCATGCTGCCTGAACCCTGCAACATCCACCCACAGACAGATGACAGACGAGCAGCTGGCAGCAGCAGGCATCCCTGCAGGCCTGATCAGAATTTCATGTGGCCTGGAAGACAAAAACGATCTGATTGCAGACCTGAAGCAGGCAATGGAAGACTAATAAAAGTACTAATGGTGTGAAATATACACACATACGAAATCAATACACATACGATAAAGAATGGGCGTCCGCTGTGGGGGCGCCCATTTTCGCGAGAATCAATACCCATAGGAAATGAAAGGGCGTCCGCTGTGCGGGCGCCCATTTCCGCGGGGGGGAATGGAGTTTGCGGCGTGAAACGCCGCAAACGTTCATAT
>JAQXLM010000168.1 GCA_029012125.1 Eubacteriaceae bacterium
TTGATTATCTATGATTTATTAATTTGTACAAATATATGCTACCAACTAATATTTGTACATTAATTTAGTTTCAATGCTATTAGAGGATATATAAATTCTTAAAACAAGTTCATGAAAACCTCTGGTTGAATATTCCGCTCACTGAGAGCCACTCTGTCCGGTTTTGGGAGCCACCCATTCCGCTCGCAGAACCACTTCCGCCAATCTGCACGAATCCGCTTTGAGAGCCACCTCTATTGTAAGATTGAGCTGCGGTTAATACCGCATTGTCTTACGAATGGAGGTGTTTTTATGAATGACTATAAGACAATTCTACAGCTTCATTTTGACGGATTCAGTCAAAGGAAGATCGCTGAAAAGACCAGGAAATCACGCAATACGATTTCTGCAGTTGTTGAGGCAGCGACGAATTCGAATCTGTCCCCTCAGCTTGTCTTCAGTTTATCTGAGGATAAGCTCGAGGAACTGCTATTCCCTGATAAGGTATTCATTCCGGTTTACCAGCAGCCTGATTTTGAATACTGCCACAAGGAATTACTGAAACCTGGTGTAACTCTGACTCTCTTGTATGAAGAATATGTTGAGCAGTGCAGAAACTTGAAGAAACCGTTCTACAAGCGCACGCAGTTCTTTGACAAGTACGCCGATTACGTGAAGAAACACAGGCTCACTATGCATATCAACCACAAGCCTGCAGATCGTGTAATGGTTGACTGGGATGGAACTACGATGAGTGTTGTCGATCGTGATACCGGTGAGATTTCTACCGCTTACCTGTTTGTTGGTACGTTGCCCTTCAGTATGTTCGCATATGTTCAGGCGTGTCCTACAATGAAAATTCCTGACTGGATTGACTGTCACATTAACATGTTTGAATACTTCGATGGAGTTCCCAGACTGTTGATTCCTGATAATCTCAAGACAGGTGTTATCTCCAACAAGAAGTATGAAGATCCGATCCTGAATAAGTCCTATCAGGAAATGGCAGACCATTACGGTATAACAATCATCCCTACAAGAGTAAGAGCTCCCAAGGATAAAGCAGCTGTAGAAGGCACCGTTGGTGTCGTCACAAACACAATTGCAGGAAAACTCAGAAACAGGAAATTCTTCTCTTTTGAAGATCTGAACCGCGCAATTCGAAAAGAACTGGATGCTTTTAACGATAAGCTTTTTCAAAAGCGCGATGGTTCAAGGCGTTCTGTCTACGAAGAAGAGGAAAAGGACTTTATGAATTCTTTACCGGAACATCCGTATGAGCTTTCCTCTTGGAAGATCGCTACAGTCCAGCTCAACTATCACATCCAGATTCTCAAAATGAATTACTCTGTTCCTTACGAATATGTCGGTAAAAAGGTTGACGTAAAGATTTCGAAAGAATATATCAGTATCTTCTATAAAGGGACACAGGTTTCTTCACACAAGAGACTGTATGGAAGAGTGGGACAGTATTCAACTGTTGAACTTCATATGCCGGAGAATCACAGACTTTACCAGTGGAATGCGGATCGTTTCCTGAATTGGGCAAAGTCGATCGGACCGTCTGTCCATCAGGTAATCGACAAGCATATCCATAGATATTCTGTTGAAGAACAATCCTATAAAGGCTGTATATCAATCCTGAAACTTGCGGATAAATACACAGCCACCCGGTTAGAGAATGCGTGTCAATTGGCGTTGGAGCACATTCCTAATCCCACATACAAGAATATAAGATTGATTCTAGAAGCAGGTCAAGATGAAGCCAGGACCCCTACTCATACAGAAAGCACATCTGACAAGCATGCGCTTACTCGTGGTTCTGCTTATTACGGAGGAAAAAGATCATGAATATTGAAGAGACAGAATTTCAGCTGAAGAAGATGCGCCTCCCCAGAATGAGAGAAGAATATGCTCGTCAGCGTAAAGACCCGAAATACCAGAATATTTCCTTTGATGAACGTTTCGCTGAAATAGTATCCGTGGAATTTGATACAAGAACAAGTAACTCAGTGGAAAAGCTGATCAACAAGGCGACTTTCTATGACAGCACTGCAAGCCTTGAGGATGTGAACTATAAGCCGGAAAGAAAGCTCGATCCGAAACTAGTTGAAGAGCTGGGAACGAATGAATACATAAACCAGCATCTTAATATCATTGTTATCGGTGCATCCGGATGTGGTAAGACATGGCTGTCCTGTGCATTCGGAGTCAATGCCTGCAGATCACAATACAAGGTGAAGTATATTCGCTTACCTGAGTTATTCTCAGAGTTTGAAGCCAAGAAGATTCAGAATCAGTACAGGCAGTATTTAAAGCAACTGCAGAAATATGACCTTCTTATTCTTGATGAATTCCTGCTTGTATCAACCGAAGAAAATGATCGGAATAATCTGCTTGAGCTCATTGAATCCCGTACGAATAAGAAATCTACAATATTCTGTTCACAGTGGACTCCGGAAGGCTGGCACGAACGTCTCGGTGCTGGTCCTGTGGCGGATGCCATTCTTGATCGTGTTGTAAACTCTTCATACCGTATTGAATTGTATGGCAACTCTCTGCGTGAAGATTATTCGAAAGTGAAGAAAGAATAAGCCAGTCTGAATCCGTAATTTCAATTTTCCTATTTGACAGCAGGATCCTGTTCCTAAGAACCTGAAAAGCCGAATTCCGCATTGAAATAATGCTTTCTGCAGCACAATTCGGCCCAAGCATATCTTAGGAACACCTGCTGTCAAACAGTGTGCTTGAAATTACTCTGTGCATCATTGCCTGCCCTCGATTCTCCAAAATAACCGGTCGTACTCATTGCGAGTATTACCGGTTTTAGTGGCTCTCAAAAGCGGAATGCATGGCTCCGCCATCCGGAATAGATGTGGCTCTGAAGAGCGGATCAGGTGGCTCCGCCACAGCGGAATACTCAGCTGACGAAAATACTCATACAGAAGTATTTCCTAATAAGAATCATAAAAAAATAACAGTATAAACGTATAGAAAAAGGCTGTTACACCTAGCTATCTCAATTAGCTATTTTGTAACAGCCCCTTTTATATACTTAATGATTGATTAAATTGTCAGCTTAATCATTAAAGCATAATAAAGTTTATTGGAAGCTAACTATATAAAATTCAAGTAGTTTTATGAAAGAGTTTGAAAATTATACTGTTTGATTAACTGCAAAGACAATAGCTTCTAATGGATTTAAAGATCCATTAGATATAGAAAAGCAAGTTGATGAAGCAAGTGGTTATAAATGCACAGTAACTGATAATACGAAATAAAGAGTTAATTATTTATAACTTACCATTGTGCGTAACGTAAGCGTTAATCCTACCCGTCGTAGGCGCAAATACCCTCTTCATGTGTTTTGATAGTATTAAAAAAATAAAATTATAAGGAAAACGAAAAAAATTAATAGGAGGACTTAAGATATGGAAGAAAGAAATCACAAAAAGAAGTTTCAAATGGTAGTAGTACTAGCAATAATAGCATCAGTACTATTTGGCTGTTATGCAGAGCCAAAAATAAATACAAGTGAACCAGAAGGTGCAACTTTAACAGATAATAAAAAAGGCTCAAATGAAGCGATTTTGCAAGAAGCGGTGTACTTTAATCAATATCTTTTAAATTGTCAGGAGGGTTATCCGATTATTTCGACATATATTCCTGATGATTGGAGCACAGATGTAATTATGAATTATACAATAAGTCCAAAATTTCCGTTACAGGCAGCTGTAGCATTAGCAAGTCCTGATGGAAAATATGGTGTAATCTGTTTTTCGCCAATGAGCTTTCAAGATAAAACAAATTTGCTTGATGGAAAAAGAACTAATGATGATGGTAGTCATTATATATTGGACTATGCTACTTATTATCATTACAGAAATGCTTTTGAAACATCGGATTTATGTTTATCGTTATTGGGATATAGATGGACAGAACGTGATTCATATCCAGTTGATGCAAATGTAGCTAATGAATATAATGTCAGCGTAAAAAATAAAGCAGCTGAATCATTTCAAAGCCAAAAAAATTATTTAGATAACAGTGGAATTCCATATAAGTCATTACAGTTAATTAGAAGTGAAGGGACAATTGATCGTTCTAGAGGCTGGATTACAGATGAAACGAATTCTTTATATGCAGAGACCACTACATATACAAGGATGGAGGATATTCGTTTTGAGGCAGCTGATTTGATGTTGATAAATCAGGTATATGGCAACGAAATAATAAACTGGCAATATGACGGCTTTTCGGTCTATTGGGCTGTAGATGAGCAAACCTTTAATGATAATTATGATATGGTGCAATTTATTATTTCAAACACCGGAACAACGCAGGCCTTTGCGGCTGCTCAAGAAAAAATCCTAAGCATAATGATTCCGCAGGTTATTAACGGACAAATTGAAGTGAGCGATTACGGCGCAAGCATTGTTCAAGACGTAATGAATAATTGGAATGATACCAATGATCGGGTTGCTCAAATGTGGGATGATTATATCTTAGATCAGGACAGATATTCAACACCTGATGGCAATGAAATAACTGTACCAACTAAAGCAGATTATGTGTATTATGATGGGACAAATGGTCGTGTTATATGGACAGATTCGGCATTGTATGAGCCGGGTGAATATGTCGGACTTTGAGAGCCAACGCGTCGGATATCAGAGCCAGTGAAACGGAAAAAGAGAGCCACCCCATTTCGTGCTGTATATGGAGTGGCTTTAAACATATTATTTCTTTCTCATTGAGTTACCTTTAAGAATG
>JAQXLM010000169.1 GCA_029012125.1 Eubacteriaceae bacterium
TCACCCTCCTCAAGCTGTTCCGATGCAATAATGCCGTAGATTCCGGCATAGTATTTTTCCCGGTAAGTATTTGTAAGCTCTCGTGCTGTCCGGAAGCTGTCCAGATTCTGCCTGGCAGTATCAACAGCCCGGTCGTATTCCTCAGCCGCTTTCATATATTGTTCATCTGCAGTATTCAACGCTGCTAAAGCCTGATCAAGTCTTCCCTTCACCTCTGACACAGAGGCGTAATCTCCCCGCTTTGACTCCAGAAGGGTAACCTTTTCCTGATACTTTTCCAGTGGAGATTCTGCTGTGAACGCGTCAAGCTGCCTCTGCCTTTCCTCTGCCTTGGCTTTTAGCTCAGGTTCCTGTGCCCTGATTTTATTCAGGGCCTTCTCCCTCTTGTCAGATTCCTTTTCGCACCTGGAAACTTCGTTTATGAAAGGTCTTACTGCCTCTGCCCGATTGGCCTGCTCCAGCTCTTCTCTGAAGCGATCGATTTCAGCCCTCTTGCCTAGGAGAGACGCTACCTTTTCCTTGTTTTTATCAAAGCTTTCAAACTCCCGTTCAAGAAGTTTCTCCTCATCCAGCTTTGATCTCTTCTCATCACCACGGAAAGCGGTGTGGGCCTCTTCAAGTTCTTCAAGCTGCCGACTCAAATCCCTTGCCCTTTCACTCAGCTCTTCCACATTTGCTGCCTTTTCTTCCTGCAGCTTGCCGGCCACATACTTCTTTTTTTCGTCCAGGGCAGATTTGGTCGCCTCAGCTTTGGCGTAAAAGCGCTGAGCATATTCGCCCCACCTGTCTGTATCAAAAATCTTGCTGAGAATCTCTTCTTTTTCCTCAGACCCCGCCGTCAGGAATTTCTCAAACTTCCCTTGAGGAAGAAGGACAACCTGCCGGAACTGGTCTCGTGTCAGCCCGATTAGCTCAGCCACCTTATCATTCAGGTCCTTTGCCTTTGGATTTTCAAAAAGAGGATTCATGTTCCCTTCATCGTCAAACACCGATGCGTCCACAATCTCGTGCAGGTTCTTTGTCTTCCGCACGCTTCTCCTTGTAAAATTGTATTTCTTTCCTCCCGACATGAAGGTAAAGCTTACATAGCATTCACTATCCGGTCCGGCCTGGTTGCATCTCCATTTTTCCAGGCTGTTTCGTCCAACCTTGCCGCCTTCCGTTCCGCTGGATTCCCCATAAAGAGCAAAGGTCAGGGCATCAAAGATAGTAGTCTTCCCTGATCCTGTGGGACCTTTGATGAGGAACATTCCGTTGCGAGAAAGGTCTTGAAAATCGACAACCTCTTTATTTACATAAGGGCCGAAGGCCTGCAGTTCAAGTCTGACCGGTCTCATCCCTGCACCTCCTCATCATACTCTTCCACGCACTGGCTGAACATTTTCATCACTCTGTCATCCGGCTCTCCTTCCATGACGTCCCTGTAAAAATTCCTGAAAATCTCCATCGGATTAGATTCAAGCTCTTTCAGTTCCTCCATGGTCAGTCTGATGGTCGATTCCTTGTCCTCAAAGGACTTTCCCGATACTTCAACAAAGTTTTTAAACCTGGCACTTATCTTTGACAAAGCGTCCAGCCCTACATACATGTCCGTCACCACAATCCTGGTGTACCCATCCAGAACATCCTGAGAGTATTGGTTCTCCAGAATCTCCTGAAGGGTTCCGGTCACAGTAATCCTTTTGTGCAGAGGCTTTAGAGGCACGATGGTTCGCTCCATAGTCGCTGTGTCGATGATGGTCACGCTTTTCTCCTGTTTCTCTTCGGCGCCAAAGGAGTATGCCATAGGTGTTCCGCTGTATCTTGCCTTTTGTCCGATGTCCTGAGGCTTGTGAATGTGTCCCAGTGCCACGTAATCAAAGTCATCAAAGACCGAAGCCCCTACCTGGTCTGCATAGCCAAGCACTGCTGCTCTGTCGCTTTGTGAGGTTTCGGAATTGGTCAGAAAAGAATGAGATACCAGAATGTTTTTCTTTCCCGGCTTGAACTTTGTTCTCATATTGTGGCATAACACGCCATAAGCGTCTTCCAGGCTTTTTATATTGTCAGCTTCCTCAGGGAAAAGGCTTTTGACCTTGTTTTCTTTGACCCATGGAAGCATGTATATGTCTGCGTCATCATAGCTGACAACCTCCGGCTCTGCAGATACGGCTCCCAGCACGTGAAGACCGGCCTTCGACAGAAGCCTGTTACAGCTCTCAACTCTGTCGGCACTGTCGTGATTCCCTGCGATGGCGATAACGTCCTTGCCGCACTCAACGCAAAGCCTGGTCATTGCCATGTCATATAGTTTAACGGCGTCGGCAGACGGAACGGATCTGTCAAAGATGTCGCCGGCGATTATCACTGCGTCCACGTCATTGTCTACACTTATTCTGCAGATGTCATTTATGAAATGTACCTGGTCATCATAGAGGGACTTCTCCCCGTCGCTCATTCCCAGGTGCCAGTCCGAGGTGTGTAGTAGTTTCATATCTATCTCCTGTCTTCAACGCTTATCTTGCATTCCAGTCTTTCTTCAGCTATTTCCGCCAGCAGGCTGAAATTTGGAATAGGTCCTTCTACTCCCCATTCTGTATAAATATGGTACTTGGTTCCACCGATGCAAGTTGGCTCCTCTTCATATCTTATGTGATGAAATACTCCAACCGGGCAATCTTCTTTCTGTCTTCTGTATTCTGCGTCACTGATTATCAGATTTCTCGGTCTGACATCGCGGAAGTACTCATTAAACTCCTCTTCAGAGTTAATTTCTTCCTTTTCTATCAATTTTCTAATCAAGTAAGTCGCTGCATCCCAAATGGTGTCTTTTTTCACTGTCTCCCCATTGCCATATTTTATGGTAACAATTCTTTTCATCATAGCCTATACACCTCCATGATTGATCTATTCCTTCCCCATCAAATCTTTCCCCATCAAAACCCTGCAGCTTGTAATTATATCCTGATGTTCCACATCCAGAGGAACAAACTTAACAATAGTAAAAGCCAGCTGCATAATCGGTCCCGTACACAATACAGATATCAAAGTTCCTATCCCCACAGGTCCTCCAAGAACAAAGCCGATAGCAAGAACCACAGCCATAATGCCCACATTGACAAAGCCTATAGGAACTTTTCTGAACCTCTTGCCCATTGCAACCAGTAGAGCATCTCTCGGTCCACAGGACAGTCCGGATCTCATGTACACAAACTGTGAAAATCCCATAATAAACAGTCCCACAAACATCAGCCCAATACCTGCATATAGATTGGACTGAAGCTTCACCAGCCCTATCCAGTTACAGAAGTCCACCGTCTTTCCAACAATAAGAGCATCTATTACTGTACCGAAACCTATCTTTTCCTTAAGCAGCAGGTCTATTATTACTACACAAAGGGATACCATAACCGAAACATTGCCATATTGGATACCTGTTTGCTTTGATATACCCAGGTTCAAAACATCCCAGGGGAAAACTCCGATATTTGCCTGTATGGTAAAATGCAGACCAACCCCGAAGGCAATCAGCCCCAAAGTTGCCTGTAATATGTTTATCAAAATACTTTTTCGCGTCTTGTTCTGCAATGAATAATCCATAATTCTCTATCTGTCGACCGCACTGTCGGCCGCCTCCTCTTTTTTCGTTAGTAAAAATACCGTTACAAAAATGCACATAAATCCGACAAAGTCAAGGAACTGGAAAGACTCCTTCAGCCAGATTACCATAATTACCACCGCCGAAACCGGTTCAATGCATGCAAGCAGACTGGCTTTTACCGGCCCGATCAGCTTAACGCCCAGCAGGTACATGGTAAAAGTAAGTACCGTTCCCACAATGACCATAGCCACAAAGGCCGCAATGCACCTTGGATCATATATCATAGGCGCGTTCCATGAACGAGTCAGTGTAAACAGCGTACCGCCACCTATCAGCATACCATATCCGGTAATGGGAATTGCCCCATAAATATGAATCAAATCGCCTGGAATAATGTTGTAGCATGCCAGAGCAAAGGCCGCAAGCAGTCCCCATGTCAGTCCGAGAGGCGTCAACATCATGGTATGAATGTTTCCGTGAGTTGCCAGAATAAAAGTTCCCAGCATTGCCATTACAATAGCCAGCACCTCTTTGCCCTTTGGCAGCTGATGAGCTGCAAAGCAGCTGTAAATCATAACCAGCACAGGGCCTATGTACTGCAGAATCGTTGCCGTTCCCGAGTTGGAATAGGCGATTGCCGACAGATAGGACAGCATGTTGAACATTACTCCAATCCATGCAAAAAGAAAAAGCCTGATAACCTGTCCCCTGTTGTGCCAGATTGCGACCATCTCGTCGCGGCTTTTGATAAACCCTATTATTGTCAGAATAATTCCCGCCGAAAACATTCTGTAAGATGTCAGATACGTCGGGTCAGCATCAAAGTTTTCAAATATATACTGTCCGCAACATCCGGAGAATCCCCAGAGGATTCCCGCCGTAAGCGTTATAATTGCACCTTTTTTTGCATTCATTAAACTACTACCTCAACTCAATCTTTTTTTGCGTGTCGACCGGTGATTTTACGCACCCCTTGTGGTTGTATGCGCACTGTCCGATGATTTTACGCACTGACTACAATTATATAGCATTTCCAAGGAAAAGAAAAGACAAGGAAAGGGAAAGACAATAAAAGATCGGTAGATTTGATTGATATGCTTCTTTATGAGAAACGCGATTCTCGCAGTTTACGGTTTCGCAGTTTCTCGGTTTCTTGTGGCCTGCGGTTTCTTGGTTTCTTGTGGCCTGCGGCTTTGCAAGGGCTGTCCTGCCATTTCTATGAATACTCTGATTCTTTCATCCAAACGCCGCAAATTGAATATAATAGGCTCTTATGCGCCACGAATTGCCGCAAATAGTTAGAATCAAAGCCGTTTGCGCCACGGTCAAGCATTGGCAAGCAGATGGTTACACCAAGTCTATGATGCAACTATGAACTTTTTTTGGTAAAATCTCATATCGAAGCTCTATCTGTCACTGTTGTATTCGCAAGTGTTAACACAGCTGCAACATCTATATTATATTTACGCATGTTGCCGAATACATATTTAAAAACTGCCTCCTCAGGATTTCTGCAAAAATCCGAAATGGCGCAAATCCTCTATTTCCCTGTGTTTTGCGGCATTTCGTGCCGCATTTTTCATTTTTACGATATGTTTGCGGCGCCTACCCGCCGCAAGCTTCATCTTATTAGTATGTTTGCGGCGCCCACCCGCCGCAAACCTCCTTCTCCTCATAAGAAAACGGCGCTCAGCAACGCTCGCGCCGTTTACAATCTCTGTCCTGACTTCTTACACAGGGAAATCCTCAAAATCAACATCCTCTGATTCCATGTCCCCATCTTTTATGCTCCACTGCCTGAAACCGTTTCTCCCGTCCAGCTGTTGATTCCACCGAACTCCACGATATTGGTATAGCCCTGCTTTGCCAGCTTTTCCGACGCCTGCTTGCTCCTGTTGCCACTGCGGCAGTATATGAGAATGAGCTGATCCTTATCGGGCAGCGCCTCTATCTCCTCATCCCCGATAGTCTCGTTAGGAATGCAGATTGCACCCGGAATGTGGGCGGCCTCATATTCCTCCTGTGTGCGAACATCAAGAATGATGTAGTCCGTCTCTTCCTCCATCATGGTGGCCGCCTCTTCAGAGCTGACCTGGTGATATGAGTTTGCCCCATTGTTTGCATCACTGTCCGAAGAAGTTCCGCACCCGGTAAACATCAAAGCCGATAGAAGCGTTATTATCAAAATTACCGAAATTCTTTTCATTGTGCCCTCCCGAATCGAATACCGTAAATGACGTGTATATTCTACTGTTTGCCATATTATACATGTTCCCCATATCAGAATCAATACATTCTTAACACCCTCACTTACGGCTATTATGTAATGATTTACATTTGATATTGCAGAAGTAAAAAACAGTGTGATACTATCATAAATGGAGGAAATAACAAATGTTAAAACCATGGACACATTTTTTTAAGTCGCATATTTTGAATAGGGGATGGGATTACTATGAAACAGGATCAGTTACGTCCCTGAGCAAAACAGAAACCGGTTACAGAGCAACCGTGGAAGGTAGTAATGATTATGACGTGGAAATCGAAGTCTGTGATAATGAAGTTGTAGACATGTACTGCGACTGTCCATATGCAGAAGACGGTAACTTCTGCAAACATATGGCTGCCGTTCTATACCAGATTGAAGCAGGTCATAATCCACCTGAATTACCAAAGAATAATCTCTACGACCTCAAAACTGAGCTGAAAGATGTTATATCTGGTATAGATGAATCAGAATTGCGACACATGCTTTTACAGTTGGCTTTGAAAGATAACACCTTGCAGAATCATATTCTTATAAATTATGCAGAACAAATAAGCCCAAGTCAGATGAGTCGTATGAGTCATGAAGTCGAAATGATTGCACGTCAGCATTCAGATAGAACCGGATATGTTGACTATTATCAGGCAATGGCCTATGTGCAGGATATGGATCAATTTCTGTGCGAGAACGTGCAGAGTTTAATTGATAAAAATCTGCTAATGCAGGCATTTGAACTTACAAATGTAGTATTTCATACGATTGGTAATCAGGATATCGATGACTCAGATGGTGGTATTACATATGTTGCGAACAGTTGTTATGAGTGCTGGAAGGAGATTCTGGATCGTGCAACAGAAGAAGAGCGAAATCAGATGTATTGTTGGTTTAATGAACACCGAAGAAATTATGTTTTCGATTATTTAGAAGACTATGTCAGTGACTTTCTTCTTAATGAATTCCATGATCCGGCTTTACTGCTTAAACAGATGCAAATCATTGATGAACAAATTGAACATGCAACGGAAAGCACAGGTTTTGAAAGAGTGTATTTCTCTTACTACGGCTATGAATCTGCTATTCTTAAGCGCCTACAGATAATGAAAGAATTAAACTATTCTTCCGATGAAATCAGCAAATATAGGCAGAGGTTCAGACATTTCTCAGCAATTAGAGAGTTAGAGATTCAAGAGCATCTTGATTGCAAAGAATATGAGAAGGCTATTGAAGTGCTGAAAGAGAGTAAGGAACTGGATAATGAATATGCCGGACTGGTTTCCAAATACAGCAACCAATTAATCCACATATATCAAAGCACCGGACAAAAGGAAGAATATAAAAAAGAATTAATCTTTCAGGTTTTTTCGTGCAGACAAGATGATCTTCAGAATGTAAAGCTGTTAAAAGAACAATGCGATGCAGATGAATGGTGTTCATTTCGCCAGCAGATTATAAACGCAAAATCATGCCTAGGCATCATATATAGCTTTCTTGAATTTGAGGAACAGTACGATATGTTGTTACAGATGATTGTTGATAGTGGTTCGGTATATTTATTGGACATGTATGAAAAGGTATTAAAGCGGAAGTACCCAGATACTGTCAGGGATATCTATGCTAAATTCATACGAAGATATGCAGCGACAGCAAGCAACAGAAAAGCATACCAGGCCTTAATGCCTTATATGAAAAAGATCAGAAAATATCCCGGTGGAGAAGATCTCGCTAATCAAATAGCCCAAGAGTGGAAGTCTGTTTATCGTAGAAAACCTGCAATGATGGATGAATTGAGAAAGGCCGGTTTTTAATTCTTTTTTTACCATTTTTAAAGTTAATAAATTATAATACTATGGGTGGATTATTAGGATGTATTGTTAGGTCGTATTGTGAGGTTTTCTATCATTTATGGCCCAAAACGGGATTTTTTATCCAAAAAGCTTGAATCTACGGGGCTTTGCTGATGTTGAAAGTCATTCGATGCCGATAATTCTTATTCTGTTCCTTGCTACAGTTAACAGTCTTACTGAAATATTACAATTCTCAACTGCTATATTACAGGTTGGATTTCATTTAATACCATAGGGGTTGAAGGTTAAGTGTCAACAGATAATTCTTGGTGCTTATTGATTCGAAAAGTCCTAAATGTGCCATAAATGATATAGCCGGGCAGCCCGGCTGACAGCATGTCAGGGTATCAGGGCAGCACTCCCTGCAACAAGTCAGGGAGTCCGGGCAGCAGGTGGTTCTTCCCCACTGTTAACAGTCAAAAATACATTTCTTTTCAATTGCCTGGCTAAACTGTGACTTCCACTGCTTGTGCAGTTCACTGTCATCCCAATTAGATAAGGAGTCCTTGTCCATTTCTAAAACAATCATTAAATCATATCGATTGTCACGGGGTATGATGTTTTCTTTAATCTCAACACCTATGATTCCTTCTATTTGAGTGGCCTTAGCATACATTGCACGAACTTCCTCTGCAATTGTATTTTTGTCAACGTCTTCGTTCCATTTTACGATAATGTGATGTAACATTTTGTATGGTCCTTTCTTTTGTCAGTTGTATAGTAAATCCGGACAAGTTATGGTACCCAGATAGGGCTAGCCTGTCCGGATTTGTTGTAATTGTTCACTTTAATCTTAGCATTACCCATATAAAACGTCTAGAATAATTTGTTCGGCATTTTTCTATCCATTCAAATATGGTAAAATGGGTTCATAAGAAAGGAGCCTGGCAACATGGAAAAGAACAATACAGTAATCAGATTACATTTGGAGCTTGACTTAGCCCATATGTCTGATAGAGAAATAGAAATTTTAAAGAAATATGGTTCTATGAAAGAGAGTATTTCCAGAGACATTCTGGTTCCGGCGGATATTACCCTTCATGCCTTGAACTACGTCATTTTGAGAGCTTTCGGCTGGCAGAACGGACATTTGCACCACTTTGCTTTGCCGGATGAAGTCTTTGATGAATTGACTGAACAGAAATTTTACACATGGTCTAAGCTGGCCGGCGTGTACTTCCGTTTTCCTTCCGAAAACTTCGAAGACATTTACTGGGATGATAACTACAAGGAAAACGAAAACTTAAAATCTTGGATGAAGCGTAAATACACCGGACCTTACAAGTACAAAGGAAACAGCGAGCACTATTTGTACAGCCAACTGGAAGTAAGAGATTTTTTTGAAAGATATCCTGTGGTTACCGTGCAGGAAGTTTCTCTTTATGAAGAATCAAAGCCGTATCAGGTGAATCCGAAAGATGCGTCCGTTTATCAGGTGCAGAATGCCTTTGTCGACATATTTTGTCACGAGCTGATTGAGAGAATCCCATTGATGAGTGTGTTGCAGCCTTCCTTTATCAGAATCATGCCTATGTCTTGGATACGTCATGGCATAATGGAAAAGCTGGCGGCTCTTGATGTAGAGCGCGGTCTTGATGTATGTGAAAGGAATTATTACTGTTCCGGAAAAAGCATGCGAGAAGTCCTGGAAAGCTATAATGTGACTGCTGAGCCGGTGACTCATCTCCTGCATTACCGCTACGATTACGGTGACGGATGGGAAGTTTCCATAACGGCAGAAGATGTGTATTGTTGTGATGAAGAAACCGGTTGGACTCGTCTTGGCGGCGACATGAAAGTAGATATTCCGTTTGACACACTGGAGGAAGTCGTAGAGAAATACCGTCCGGTCTGCATCGCAAAAGACGGCATCGAACTGATTGACGATGTTGGAGGTATATCAGGCTTCTGCGATTTTCTGGAGAGTGCATTCGACATCAATCTAAATGATCCGGATTACAAAGTATTGATTAGTGAGGCTGGCGATATGCTTAATTGGGCCTATATGATGGGCTGGACCGGCAAATGGATCAGTCCGAAGAAGACACTGTAGGTACATGGTTGAATATAGTTGGCTTGTATGGTTGGGCCGCTGTTGACTTGTACCGTGAGGGTTCTGTCATTTGTGGCCCAAAATGTGCTATAAATGCGGTCACCAGGTCCACCGTGTCCGTGAACATCAAAGCTCCCAAAGATAAGCAAATATTGATTTCGCTTCCGCATTGTATTATTTTAAAACTGTTATCTATGACAGCTCTGGTAGATCGTCTGAATCATTCAAACGGTGCTTAGATGGCCCACTTTTAAATGAGCACATGTGGCTCAAAATCAAACGAGCACGTGGCTCACTTTCTAGTTGACATTCATACCCTTCCTCTGTAGAATGAGATTTTACTAAACCTGAAGCCTTGTAAAGGCTGCTGTTGCACCGTTTTGCGGCGTCGGCCTTGATAAAGGCTTCATCCATTAGAGTTTTGCTCATAACAGAGGAAGGCTGTATTGCAATCATAATGGCTATTCTTTTGCGACTATGATTAGTTAATTTAACACGACCAACAGTAGCTCTTTTCTCACAACCCTAATACACAGGAATTGCAGGGATTACCCCTACCCTGCTCTATTCTACCGTTTGAGTTATATGAAAAGTACTAAATGACAGTGTTGTTTATATAGTTTTCTGTAGCATTTTCTCTTTGAATGACCTTTGCGGGATTTCCTATGACAATAGAATGTGAAGGAACATCAAAGTTTACATAGGAATTTGGCGCAATTAAAACATCATCTCCGATAGTAATATTACCGACAATTACTGCGTTTATACCTATCCACACCTGATTTCCGATGGTAGGCACACCTCTTCTTGCGCCCCTATTTTCCTGCCCAATTGTTAACCCTTTGTGAATATTGATATTCTGTCCAAGTTTTGCCTGGGCATTTATAGTTATATTGTAAGGATGACCAATATATAAGCCTTTCCCAAATTGCACAGTTCTTGGGATCTCAATACCCCTTTTTTCACAGATAATTCGGTATCTTAATCTGTAATAACACAACAGAGCTTTATTCTCGCACATTGAAATCTTTCTGTGATAATACAGAAACTTTCGTGTCCATCCATCAGGACCATTTGATCCGTAGCGTGCAACATCACTCTCATATAATTCTTTAAAACTGTTCATTTCTACCCACTTATATGAACATTTCAAAAACAAAATGTTCACTTTCCCTTTCTTTATTCATATCGTATGTTAATACATTACTATGCTGTAGACTCACCGGAATCATCCAAACTGGTGAATTATCATTTCTTTTTAGTCAGAACTCTATTAATTACCGGATTTAGGTCATAACGATAAAAAACAAACATCAAAACAATCTGTACAAGTGCAGCTGTAATCGTTACAATTCCTGCATAAAAAACCCACTGG
>JAQXLM010000170.1 GCA_029012125.1 Eubacteriaceae bacterium
CACTTCTTGAGCGAATCGGACACATAAACGATTTTCTTGCCGAAGAGCTTGCTGACCCGGAACGACGACTTGCTATCCGTACAGCCATTGGTATTGCTGAGTTGTATAAGAAATTAGAAGAATAAAAACCTGCTAAGAAAATGAACTGACCTCCTCAAGTTAGATTTTGGCCTAACTTTTTTGGGGGTCAGTTCAAAAGCAGTTGACTTTTTTTAGCAGGTTTTATGCTTATGCTCCCATTGAGAGTGAGAATTTCCTGTCCATGCCTGATGAGCTTCTCGAGAAATATCTTGAGAAATTCAGACAGCCTGAGAGATTTTTCAGAACGCCTGAGCGAAATAAAGGTTGTGAAATTTGATCTGAATGCAGCAAGAGAACGGTATGTTGAGCAGCGGTAGCTAAGTGAATTTTCTTGAGGTTTGCTCCATGAGGATGGAAATGAACCAGTGGAAATGATGCAATCTTTCTTGACACTAACCTAAAACATTATGATAATATTGATAAAATAAGGAACGCATGAAAATTCGAGGTGAAGTGAAAGCACAAAGTCCGGGCTGCAAAATTGTACTGGTAGTGGATGAGAACACCGAAAAAAAGCTGGCGGACAAGGTACGTCAGGCGAAGAAGGACGGTCTGATTGACAATTTCATCTACGGCTCTGTTTCGTCCACTTATCTTTCAGCGGTTATCGATGCTTTGTAAGGAGAATCATACGAGGTAAACTATGGGAATATTTAATTTCAAAAACAACGTGAAAGAAGACGAAAAAAATTTTCAGCAGGAAAATCTCAAGAGACTGGAAAACGAATTTGACATGACCAAAGCTCTGGGAGTTAAAAAATTCCCGGAAGCCATGCAGTTCATCTACGACAAAGAACGCAGATGCTTTGTTGTTGTTGAGGGGCCTGAAGATACTTTCAAGTCAAAGAATCCGTACATCATTGATTTCGACCAGGTGGAAGATGCCTATGTGGAAGTTGAAGAATTCTGGACAGAAAAACCGGGAAAATTCGAAATCAAGGCACCGATGCAGAACAGCCTGAAGATGGGAGATTTCGATAAAGTGTTCTGGAGATACAATATCATCATGCACTTCGAAACAACTCATCCATATGCGAAGCACATAGAGTATCAGATGAACTATAACACAATAATAACAAGAGTTTCAGGACTGAGACTTATATCCAGGAGAGGTCTGGAACTTAACGGAAAATTCAAAGGCGAAGCAATCAAAAAGGAGGCTGAGAGAATCGCAGAGTTTGCAGAACAGCAGCAGGAGGCTGTAGGCAAAGAAAAGATGCTGGACATCGTAACAGGTAACCGTTCCGACAACATCCTGGATAAAATGACCGTGGACTATTTCGAGCAGAAGTTCGTGGACAGAATGAACAACATCTCAAAACATCTTGAGAGAGCATATCGCATCTGCAAGTTGCTGGAGGAATAGAGTTATCGTTAAGAAATAGATGATGAAGTTTTATTGAGAAGCAAATTCAGGAAAAAAGGAGGTACCTAATGGAAACTATGAAACGAAGCAAACGGAGGCTGGCAATAAGCCTGCTTACCATCATGGCGATGCTATTCACCATGATACCGTACATGGGAACCGATGTGGCACTGGCGGAGACAAACGATCTGGTGCAGACATATACACCTACAGTAAGCTGTCCGGTATCAAAGGTTGAATATGTGCCACAAAGTAATGGAACGTTACAGCTTAAGGTAACTGTCGATTTAGACGTGTTAAAAAATGCTGGATACTCCACTGGAAATGACTATTTTGGGGTTAGTGCGCGGAATAAAACGACTAATTCACATATTAGCAATACGGAAGGCAATATATCTGTTAGTGGAGAAAAAGTTTTTACTTATGGCACAACAGATTCGCAACCGAATTACGACTTCACCTGGAATCAGGAATTTTCATTTAAGTTTTATTTATATGATAAGAATCCTCAGCTTGATCCGGAACCGGTAAATGATCCTAAAGAACTTGTTTGCAAAGCTCCGTCACCTTTCGTAGGGTTTAGCGCTGAATATTATGAAGGTGAAAGTGACGAGTATGTAGATGTTAAATATACGGGATATAACTGGGGATCAGATTCCGGGTATAACATTTTTCTGAGAGAAAACCCTGTTGCCGGCACTATCAAGCAGCTTGACTATACTACCTACAGAACCTACAGGGATTCTATTTTCAAGCCAGGCAGAACTTATGTCTACTATGTAGTGAAGAATTCGGTTTTATCCAGTCAAATGAAGGATTTCTGGGACAGAGTAGGCAGCAGTGAAATGTCAATCACCGCTGAAGAGAGAGCGAAGCTTCGCACCATTTCGGCTTATGCTGAGGTCGCTGTTCCGGGACCAAGGATTATCAATGTAAGCAACCTGAAGGTTACACCGGGCGTAAGATCGGCATCATTGACATGGGATTACGACTATGAAACCATAGAACCAAATGTTTCAGGATTCTATGTGAGAATATATTCATCCGACGGAAACCTGTACAAGGAATATAATGAAACAACTGAGAATGGCATCAAATGCAGTGCAAAGCATGCAATACCATATAAGGGAACATACTATTTCACAGTTACGCCGTACTTTGAATATGAAGGCGAAACCTATGAAGGAACTCCAACTGCCAAGGTAGGATGCACATCAAAGAGTCTTTCTGCAGCAACAGGTTCCGTAACAAAGATTAGTGACAAAAAGGCAAGAATAACCATCAAGAAAGCCGCAGGCTCAACAGGCACCATAGTGTACCAGTACACAGGCGGCAAGTGGGTTAAGCTTGGAAGCACAACGGGCACATCATACACGACGACAAAGAACACGGCGGGCAAAAAGAAATACAGGCTCATGTCGTATATTGTTGAGAATAAAACCACATACAAGGCAAGCAAGTACAGCAGTACATACTCGCCAAAGGCTAATGTTGCAACCTTCAGCTACTCCAGCTATCCGTCATCGTATCCAAAGTACAACCACTACTGGAGGCCTACAAAGGTGAGCTACTCCGGCAATAAGGTTTTAGTGAACGGAAAGTTTATCAACACACATCTCTTTGCTGTTGATTATGTTAAGATCAAGATCACTATTAGATGTCAGGGAAAGGTAATCGGAACCAAGACTGTAAGCAGCGGTTACATGAGATCAAATCAGGTGAAGAAAATGTCGGTTAAGCTTGATTACAGCAAGACAGGCTACGATCTCAGAGCAGGCTTTGTTGACTGGTCTTACAAGGTCATCAGCTGGAAATAATTCTGAAAGCATTCAGGCAGGCAATCGGACAACACCGGTTGCCTGCCGTATTTTTTCTGAAGATCTGACATCTGCTTCTCAAGGGTGTTTTTTCTTGCTTCAAACAAATCTCTGCGTTTTTCAACAGCCCTTCTTTGTCGTAGTATCTTAATGTTGAAATAGGCAAATTAAACATTTTTGAAATCTGGCCGATTGTATACATAGAAACCTCTCGTTGAAAAAATATACTTGACCTAAAGTCAGGTTTAGGTATTACCATATGACTAAAATAACAGAGAAAGAGTTTGTGTAAAGTGAAAGGAGCATATTATGTTAGGAAGTTTTGATTACTGCAATCCGACAAAGCTGTATTTTGGAGAGGATTCTCTTTCAAATTTAAGCAAAGAGCTTAAGAAATATGGAAAGAATGTAGTGCTTGTATACGGTGGAGGCTCCATCAAAAGAAACGGAATCTATGACGAAGTTTTGGCTATTCTCAAGGAGGAGGATAAGGATGTTGCAGAAATCGAGGGTGTAATGCCTAACCCATCTCTTGAAAAACTGTACGAAGGCATAGATATTGCAAGAAAGCACAAAGTCGATTTACTGCTTGCAGTTGGTGGTGGTTCGGTATGTGATTACGCCAAGGCAGTTTCCGTATCTGTCAATTGCGAGCAAGATCCATGGGAAAAGTATTATCTGAAATTTGAGGAGCCTGATTGTGAGATTATTCCTGTAGGCTGTGTTCTGACAATGGTTGGCACAGGTTCT
>JAQXLM010000171.1 GCA_029012125.1 Eubacteriaceae bacterium
AACAAGTGTAAGGGGTACCTGTATGGAAAAAAAAGGGTTAAGAAAATACGTGTCATTCAAGCAGATAGTTCTCCTGCTTCTTTCAGATGTGGGCTATGCTCTGGCTCTGAATCTTTTCTACGTTCATAACAATATTGCGGCAGGTGGACTTGCCGGCATCGGAACAATCATCAATTCTTTTGCACCGATTCCGGTAGGGGCTCTGGTATTTATTATGAACATACCAATCCTTATATGGGCCATTTTTGTTAAAGGGAAGACCTACACACTTATGACCTTTGTTGCCAGTGCAGTTTATTCGCTAATCGTGGATCTTCTGTCCTTCTTACCTAGCCTGACAGATGACATGCTCACAGCGGTTGTCTGTGGTGGTATTTTATACGGAGCCTCCGCTGCGTGTTCCATAAAAGCGCGCATTTCAATAGGCGGTACGGATTTGCTGGCAAAGATGCTCATTACCAATTTCAAATCCATGAGTTACGGAAAACTTCTGATGATTATCGATGGCACAGTCGTTCTGCTGTCTATACTGGTATATGGCAATATTGAGCCCGGAATTTATGCGATTCTTGCAATTGCTGTTTGCTCTGTAGTTTCAGACAGACTCAACTCAGGATTTAACAAAGCTAACGCTTTCTTCATTTTCGCCAATACTAATTCCGACATGATTGCAGACAGAATTCTTAGCGAAGTTAACCGTGGTGTAACCGGTATTCCTGCAATCGGTAAATATGGCAACAGCGAAAGGGAAATACTTATGGTTGTGGTTAGACCGTCAGAAGCCCCACATATTAAATCCCTGGTTCACCAGTGTGATCCCTCTGCATTCATCGTACAGGTTCACGCTACGGAAATAATCGGAGAAGGTTTCGAAAATCTTCAGCTGACGGATTCACTGCTTGACAAATAAATCTATAGTTCATTCTGGGTGGGATTATTCAATATTTTCCCATCCTTTTTGTATCTGGAGCCATGGCACGGGCAATCCCAGCTTTGTTCCTCCTCATTCCATTTCAGAGCACAACCCAGGTGCCTGCATCTTGGTGTTGTAGGGGTGAGCATAGCTTTGTCCGCCGAAAGAACATTAAGAAAAAACTGTTTGTTTATCATTTTTCTATCGGGCCTGAAAACTTCAGAAAGCTCGTCACTCATCTGTCCTGTCAAAGTCAATGCAGCCATCATTGACCCTGTCATGCCCCACTTGTTAAAGCCTGATGCCACAAATAAGTCCTCTGTTTTAGGGCTGTAATGTCCAATGTATGGAATCTGATCCAAACTCATGCAGTCCTGAGCAGCCCAGCTGCCAACTTCTTTTGCATATGGAAACGCTTCTCTTGCTTTTTTTCTGAGACGTTCAAAGCCGCCGGAGCTTGAACCTGTTTTTCCACCACATCCACCTAAAAGCAGGTAGTTCTTGTATCTTCTTAAAGACAGCTCTTCATGTTTTTCCCCCACGTACATGGCTTTTGGAAAGTTATAGGTATCCGCCTCAAGGGCCAGCACATATGATCTGTGCTGATACAACTTCACGAAATACATGCCGTGTAAATTAAACACCGGATAATGGGTACACACTATTACCCTGTCGGCCATTACCTTATATTCATTAATGTGCTTCCCGAGAAGATTAGATCCTGAATTTACAATAACTTCATATCCTTTTCTGTCATTCTGCTTTTTTATATGCTTTACAAAGCTTTCTTCATATATCTTCTGATTTTTCGCTATCTTCTTTGCAAACTTCAAAGGATGAAAACACGCCTGATTTACTGTTTTGATGGCAGCTGTGATTTCAAAGGGAAGTTCTGTTTGCTCTGTATATACGGCATAACCTCCTAAAGATTTCACAGCCTCAACTTCCGCTGCAATTCGCGCCTTTCCCCTTTCTTCCAGAGAATAAATATAGTTATCTTCAAGGGAATAATCACAATCGATTTTGCTGCACATCTCATGGTACACTTTACATGCCTGTTCATTAGCCTGAAGGAATCTTCTCGCATGATCCTCCCCTGACTTTTTTATCAGATTACTGTACACAAGCCCCGGAAATCGACTGATTTTTGCCGTTGTATTTCCCGTGGTGCCTCCGCAGATTCTGTCTTTTTCCAGAATCATGTATTCTTTGTTTTCGGCATTCAAAAAATGCCCGCAAAGCAATCCTGCCATTCCTCCTCCAATAATCAGTGTGTCCACTGTCTTGTCGGAATCAAGACAAGGAAAACGGGGCATTTCAATTTCTTCCTTCCATATGGAACTCATGTTCCTGCACCTCCTGTGTTATTGCTTAATATACCTTTATCTTTTCCACAGTCGGCAAGGTTATGTATTTTTTCTGAAGTCCTACTTGACAGCCGCTTCCAGAAGCTGTTCCTTCTCTTCCTCCGTCAGCTTCATAGTAACTGCTATATGACGGATTGTTTCTTCGTCCAGGGTAAAACCTTCTTCTGTGCACAGTCTTGTAAAATCGTCTTTTTTTATTCCTGACTTGCTGAAGGTTATTTCTCCGGATGCTATTTTTCTGTCGTAAATCCTGAAAAATATCTGCTTGAAATTCATAGTAAGTCTCCTTTTTCCACTACGAAATATTTATGATTAATCTTTAGTGTAAGCCTATAGTATCTTTTCATCAAGAATAACGGTGAATGGTCCATCGTTTAAAAGCGATACCTTCATGTCGGCGCCGAATTCACCTGTTTCCACTACAGGAACCTGCTTGCGGCATTCTTCGATAATGTATTCATAAAGAGCTTCAGCTTCAGCAGGTGTTCCCGCCTCAGTAAAGCTAGGTCTGTTTCCTTTTTTACAGTTAGCGTATAAGGTGAACTGTGATACCAGCAGAAGTTCACCGTCTACATCCTTAAGAGAAAGATTAGTCTTCCCCTCCGAATCCTCGAAGATTCTTAAACCGATAAGTTTTTTTATAAACTTATCCGCAATTTCCTTTGTATCCTCATGTCCCACACCAATCAGAACCAGAAATCCTTTTCCGATTTTTCCGCTTACTCTACCGTCTATTGTAACTGATGCCTCAGATACTCTCTGTATTACAAATTTCATTCTATTCTCCTCCTCGTCTCACTGTTCTCCATTATACAACAGATTTTCAGCAGTTAACAAGAATATCAATCAAAGTTTCGCATATATTTTACTATGTTTATTGAGATTAATAAGGTAAAACTGAAAAAACTGGGTACCGGAATGCTGGCATTTGCACTGACATTTGCTGTCCTTGCGTCTGTAAAAAGCTATCGCAGCGAGCATGGATATCCGGCCGGCGATGTGGCAGTTTCCACTGAAAACTGGGGGCTATCATTTCAGCAGGAAGGAAGTCCACCAATAGGCAATGCCACCTCTCAGCAGCTAGGTGAGGTTAACGCATTTTACTGCGGTAATCCTGAAGAAAAGGTTCTTTATCTTACCTTTGATGCCGGCTTTGAGAACGGATGTACTGCTCAGATTCTGGATGTACTCAAAGAGGAAAATGTTCCGGCGGCATTCTTTCTTGTCGGAACATATATCAAAGGCAATCCGGAGCTTGTCAGGCGAATGGTCGATGAAAACCACATTGTCGGCAACCATACGATGAATCATCCGGATATGTCTGCCATATCTGACAAAGACGCCTTTTCCGATGAACTGACTCAGGTTGAAGAAATCTACAGGGATGTTACCGGAAAAGAAATGCTGAAATACTACAGGCCTCCACAGGGAAAATTCAGCTTTGATAATCTGTCACAGGCCAAGGAACTTGGATATACCACTGTATTCTGGAGTCTGGCCTATGTTGACTGGTACGTGGATCAGCAACCGACAAGAGAAGAAGCCTTTGAAAAGCTTATTCCACGGACCCATAACGGAGCAATAATACTGCTTCATTCAACGTCCAAAACCAATACCAAAATACTTGGTGAGCTTATTCAAAAGTGGAAAAGCGAAGGATATGAGTTTAAATCTGTCACAGACTTAAAGCCTCTTTCATAGAATATATAAATTACTATGAAAGGGGTTTTTAGGTTTTGAATAGACAGGAACCTTACGTTGGCATGCCTATCAATCTTATGGATTTGGAAGATACAGGCCGACAGACTAACAGTGTGCGTGAACAAAACCACAGTATGCACAATCATAATGACAAGGATTGCAGTCCTCAGCCAAACATGCAGCCAATGGAGCTTGCAATGGCTTATGTCCCTTGGCAATGCTGGGTAGAGACCTATGATTTGGAAAAGGCATTAGATGTAGGTACCATTTTCCCTAATTTAGATTTGCCGTTTTTGGGATACAAGGGAGGTAATAGATAATGACGAAATCAGAAGCATTAAGGAAGGTTCAGATGTATAGCTTTGCTCTTGTGGATACAGGACTCTTCCTGGATACCCATCCTACAAATAAAGCAGCTTTGATGTTCTTCGAAGATACCAGAAATAAATACAGAGAAGCTTTGGAAGAGTATGAAAAGAATTTTGGCCCAATGACTCCGGGAAGTGTAGATGTAAGCAAGTCCTGGGAATGGGTAGAAACACCTTGGCCGTGGGAAATGGAGGAGTAAAAGATTATGTGGACATATGACAGAAAACTACAGTACCCTGTAAAAATAAAAAACCCAAACCCTGCTTTGGCTAAGTTTATTATCTCCCAGTACGGAGGTCCGTACCTCATTTGCCTATATCGAGTAGGGGGCTGACTTATACCCTTTCAGGTTGGCGGGGCGCTCATTTTTTTTAGAAATCATTAATACGCCATTTCCTCTTTCATCAAAGCCTTTACAGCAGTAATCCACTGCTTTTCATTTACCGGACAGTATTTGCCTGCAATTTCATCCACTTCGTTTAACCCTTCGTTGTAGTAGTTGACCCTAAGATTTCTTACAAACATTTCGACTCCATCATCCAGCGTATCAAAGCTCAAAGGTTCTTCATCGATACTGATTCCACCTACATTGTTTCCATATACATAAGCGTCGGATGTGAAGTTCCCGGTTTCTAATCTTGCAATAGCACAAGCAAGAGTACTGTCAATTTCGTATTCGCTGCTTGCCTTTATGATCATTTCTTTGACAGTTAATTCTTCTTCAACTTCCTCATCTACGTACGCAGCACGTGCATTTGTCGTCTGCTCATACTTTGGCTCATCAGTGTCGTTATATATAATACTGTTGCAGTTCTGATACTCGCTCAGAAGTAATATGCCAAAAACCAATAGCATCATTACTGCACATATCTTTTTCATACTAAGTCCTTTCTCTCGTTAACGCTCTTTGATTTATTCAAAATTTAAACTCTAACTCGTCACGTTAGACGAGCCTTTCTATGCCTTTCACTTCTATTCTTGACATCTTGTCCATTTTTATTACATTGCCCCATATGCCTTTTCCATCCATACGATTACCCTTTTTTTACATGTTCAGGTTTTCTCCGCTCAAAACCGGCAGAGTTCATGGCCTTTTCATTAAGCTTTCTTTTTATTTCTTTTAGCTCCTTCTCCGAATAATCCTCCACAGGACGGTTATTTATGTATATTTTGATTTTCATATTCAGGTCACCTGTGAAATCCTATGTCCCCGGTCATTTGTCCTATTCCTTTTTTGTTTTTTTATTTTGATATGAACAGGAAATGGTATTTTTTGCCCTCTTCAAAGTAATTTATTAAGAGGTGAATCACATGAAGAACGCAGCAGTATATATCAGAGTATCAACCGATGATCAAACTGAATACAGCCCCGATTCTCAGCTCCGGGAATTAAAGGAATATGCAGTCCGTCATGACCTTGTAATAGATCCTAATCACGTCTATGTAGATGCAGGTATTTCCGGCAGAGCTGCCAAGAAAAGACCTGCATTCCAGCAGATGATTTCCGAGGCCAAGGCAAAGCCATCACCTTTTGATGTTCTTCTGGTATGGAAGTTCTCTCGATTTGCCAGGAATCAGGAAGAAAGCATTCTATACAAATCTCTCCTGAAAAAGGAATGCGGTGTAGATGTAGTATCTATAACAGAGGAGACTCAGGATAATATCTTCGGTTCTCTTATAGAGCGAATTATTGAATGGATGGATGAATTCTATTCTATTCGTTTGGGAGAAGAAGTAAAAACCAAAATGACCCTTGTCGCTGAGCAGGGAAAGGTTCAGACTAGCGCTCCCTTCGGCTACTCAAAAAAACCGGATGAACCTATGGTCATAGTTCCGGAAGAGGCTAAATGGATTCAGTTTATTTTTGAATCATTCATGAATGGTGATACCTTCTATGGAATTGCCAGGAACCTTAATGAGTATGGGGTAAAAACTCATCGTGGAAACAAATTCGAAAACAGAACTATTGAGTATATTCTTCATAACCCTATGTATGCAGGCTATGTTAGGTGGACTCCTACCGGTAAGACCTTGAGCAAAAGAATCTTTGACTCTGAAGATACTATAACAGTAAAGGGAGATTTCCAGCCTATAATATCAGAGGACCTCTTCAATGCTGTTCAGGAAAAAATCAAAAACATGAGACTTGCACGAAAGAAGAGATCTAAACCGACTGATATTAAGAAGCACTGGTTAAGCGGACTGGTAGTATGTCATTCCTGCGGAAGCTCCCTTGTATATCAGTCAGCAAACAACGGCTTCCAGTGCCACTCTTATTCAAAAGGATCCTGCTCGGTATCCCATTTTATATCTGCAAAGAAACTGGAAGATGCTGTTCTTTCCGGAATATCTCTGATAAATATCGACGAATCATTTATTAAAGAGAATACAAAGGCGAATGTGCCTAAGGATGATAACCTGGAGCTGCAGCTTGAAAAGTTAAATCATATGCTGGAAAGATGCAAGGCTGCCTACGCTGAAGGGATAGATTCTCTTGAGGAATATAAGAATAATAAAGAGCGTATCACAAGGGAAATCGATGGTATTAATTTGAGGATAGAAGAGAGAAAAGAAGAGGTGAAATATGCCTCTGTTGATGAGGTTCGGTCAGAATTTAACGGATTATTGG
>JAQXLM010000172.1 GCA_029012125.1 Eubacteriaceae bacterium
GTATTGAGATATTTCGGTTAAAATATTACGCAAAGAAAAAGGTATGAAGGCGAAGCAATGTCTTTGGTGAGTCATTTTTGCATCACCTGAATGTATTGAAAAAAAGACATTTTTTTTTATAAAAAGGGTGTTGACGAGACAATATATTTTAGATAGTATGGGGTAAGAAATAAACCTTGTATTCTGTATACAAAACAGTACAAAGGTGAGGGTATAGTATTTTATAGGTAAAAGGAGAACACTGACAATGAACAACGCATGGAAGGGATTCAAAGAAGGATCCTGGATGGAAAACATCGACGTAGACACATTTATCAACATGAACTACACTCCATATGACGGAGATGAAAGCTTCCTTGCAGGACCAACTGCAAGAACAACTGAATGTAACGAGAGAGTTAAGGAATTACTCGTTGCTGAAAGAAAAGCAGGCGGTACTCTAAAGGTAGATGCCAGCAAAATTATGAGAATCAATGCTTTTGGTCCCGGATACATAGTTGAAGGTAAGGATCTTATCGTAGGTCTGCAGACTGATGAACCTTTAAAGAGAGGTATCTGCCCATTCGGCGGTATCAAAATGGTTAGAGAAGAAGTTGCTGAATATGGAGAAAAACTACCTGAAGAAATCGAGTTCATGTTCAAATATGTAACTTCCCATAACGATGGAGTATTCAAGGCATACTCCCCTGAAATGAGAAAGGCAAGACATTTAGGATATATCACAGGTCTTCCTGATGCATACGGAAGAGGAAGAATCATCGGTGACTACAGAAGAGCTGCTCTATACGGTATCGACAGACTGATCGAAGCTAAGCAGGCTGACCACGATGAAATTTCTTCAAGACCTATCATGAGTGAAGAAAATGTTAGACTTGCTGAAGAAGTTTGGAACCAGATTGCTGCTCTTAAGGAAATCAAGCTTATGGCAGCACAGTACGGCTATGACATTTCAAAGCCTGCAACAAACGTTAAAGAAGCAATCCAGTGGCTGTACTTTGCATACCTTGCAGGTATCAAAGAAGAAAACGGTGCAGCTATGTCAATCGGAAGAACTTCTACTTTCATCGACATCTATGCTGAAAGAGACCTTGCTAACGGAACTTTCACTGAGGAAGAAATTCAGGAATTCGTTGACGACTTTATCTTAAAGCTTAGAGTTGCAAGACACTTAAGAACTTCAGAATACAATGAACTGTTCGGAGGAGACCCAATGTGGATCACAGAAGGTCTGGCAGGTATCGGAGCAGATGGAAGACACAGAGTAACTAAGAACACTTACAGAGTACTTAACACTCTATACAACCTGGGACCTTCACCTGAGCCAAACCTGACAGTTTTATGGTCAAAGGATCTTCCTGAACCATTCAAGAGATTCTGTGCTCAGGTTTCTATCGATACTGACTCAATCCAGTACGAAAACGACGACAAGATGAGACCTGCATATGGAGATGACTACTCAATCGCATGCTGCGTATCTGCTATTCAGATGGGACAGCAGATGCAGTTCTTCGGAGCAAGATGTAACCTTGCAAAGGCATTGCTTCTTGCAATCAACGGTGGAGTTGATGAAAGAACAGGCGAACATATCGGACCTCAGATGGAACCAATGGGAGACGGACCTCTTGACTTTGATGAAGTATGGAGAAGATATAACATTTACCTTGAATGGTTAATGAGCGTTTATGCTAGAATCATGAACATCATTCACTTCATGCACGACAAGTATGACTATGAAAGATCTCAGATGGCATTCCTTGACTCAGAAGTTAAGAGATTAATGGCCTTCGGTGTTGCAGGATTCTCAGTAGCAGCAGACTCATTATCAGCAATCAAGTACGCTAAGGTTTACCCTATCAAAGATGAAAACGGCGTAATCGTTGACTTCAGAACTGAAGGAGATTTCCCTAAGTACGGAAACGACGACGACAGAGTTGACCAGCTTGCAGTAGCTATCAGCGAAAAGTCAATCAAAGAACTTAGAAAGCAGCCTGCATACAGAAATGCCGTAACTACTCTGTCCGTACTGACAATTACTTCAAACGTAATGTACGGAAAGAAGACAGGTAACACTCCTGACGGAAGAAGAGCAGGAACTCCGTTTGCTCCGGGTGCTAACCCAATGCACTGCAGAGATAATACAGGAGCTGTAGCTTCACTTAACTCTGTTGCAAAGATTGACTGGGATACATGCCAGGATGGTATTTCAAACACATTCAGCATTACTCCTGAATCACTTGGTAAGGACAGAGAAGACAGAAAGGACACTCTGGTTAAGCTTCTTAGCGGATACTTCAACCAGGGCGCACACCACCTGAATGTTAACGTATTAAACAGATCTGTTCTGGAAGATGCTTACGAGAACCCAGACAAATATCCAAGTCTGACAATCAGAGTATCCGGATACGCAGTAAGATTCAATGCTCTCTCAAAGGCTCACCAGAAGGAAGTAATTGAAAGAACATTCCACGAATCACTGTAATACGAATCATTATATAGAAAGCAGCAGAGCGGGCACCTGTAAAGGTGCTCGCTATTGTATGAGGAAAGAGTTATGGCAACAGGAAGATTGCATTCAATAGAAACCTTTGGCGCAGTAGACGGACCGGGAATCAGAACCGTATTTTTTCTGCAGGGCTGTCCGGCGCGCTGCCAGTACTGCCACAATCCCGACTCCTGGACTGTTGACGGTGGAAGAGATGTGGAATTGGATGAAATAATTCATCGTGCAAAACGAGGAATTCCCTATTACGGCGATGAGGGCGGCGTAACTTTCTCCGGAGGAGAACCACTTCTGCAGGGAGAGTTTCTGCGGGAAGCAATAAAAGCTCTGCAAGCTGAGGGAATAGGCAGCATCATTGATACAAGCGGAACCTATCTGGACGAACATTCCGAGGCAGCCATTGCTGCTTCAGAGATGCTTCTGCTGGATGTGAAGCATGTAGACCCTGAACAGTTTGAAATACTGACCGGACGTGATCAGAAAACTCTCTTTGAATTAATTGAGATAATAAACAGATTGAACAAGCCGGTATGGGTGAGACAGGTTATTCTGCCGGGATACAATGATACTGAAAATTACATAGAGAGTCTTAATGAATTCATTAAACAAATAAAAACCGTAGAAAAGGTTGAACTACTGGGATACCACAACATGGCTGAACCGAAGTATAAAAAGCTGGGCATAAAATACAGGCTTGCAGGTATGAAGCCAATGAGTGCATCCAGAATGGCAGAGCTGAGAGCTCTTGTTAAGACAGATTTTTAGGAACAGAAAATACTTGATTTAGAATACTGTTATAATAATTAAAAAACCCCCTTGACTGAGGGGAGAATATGTGGTAAGGTAATGAACTGTTAAGCGGTAAAACCGGTTTCAGAAAAGAAACAGGGCTTGCCGCCTGACAAACATCATATCTATCAGCTGCAAAGCAAGACTTTAGTAAAATGACGAAAAGAAATTAAAAAAAGTTTAAAAAAGCAGTTGACAAGAAAAGGTAGAGATGATATACTAACTAAGCTGTCGCGTTGAGAGACAGACAGCAGAACCAAGAAAACTTCATAGTGGTGAAATTTAGTCAACAAAACAACCAATTATGGTAAGA
>JAQXLM010000173.1 GCA_029012125.1 Eubacteriaceae bacterium
TTCTACGTGTGCTGTTGAGATAGTGATACCTCTTTCTCTTTCTTCCGGTGCCTTGTCGATCTGGTCGAATGCTACCTTTTCTCCCAGCTGATATCTGTTGTATAGAGTTGTTGTGATAGCAGCTGTTAATGTTGTCTTACCATGGTCTACGTGACCGATTGTTCCGATGTTAACATGCGGTTTAGTTCTTTCAAATTTAGCTTTTGCCATTTTGATCAATCTCCTTTTAATAATAACATTTAAAACGATTTGGAGCTGTTGAGCAGGCTTGAACTGCCGAACCTCTTCCTTACCAAGGAAGTGCTCTACCTACTGAGCTACAACAGCACATCTACATACATCTAAACTATACTCTTTTTTGCACAAGTTGTCAACAAATTTGCATCCAATTATCTTATAATAAATGATACATATTCTGTAATAATAAAACCGTTAAACACTGTATCTCAGGTATTGCTCCCACAGTGCTTAACGGTTTTGGATTCTTCGTCTACAATTACCACCTTTGGCGGATTGTAGCGCTTCTCTCATATTTTGTAAACCGGATAAAAGCATTTATTGATTGTGAAAAAAATAGGATCCACAGCAGTGGACCCTTTCTTTGTCTTACAGAATGTCTATGTATTCATCGTTTAATGCTTTATTCATACTTCTTACGGCACAGAATTTTCCACACATGGAGCAGGAGTCTTCATGCTCAGGAGCACGGCTGTCACGAATAGCCTTAGCTGTTTCCGGATCGATGGAGCATTCCCACTGAGTTTCCCAGTCAAAGGTTCTTCTTGCGTCTGCCATTTTGTCATCCAAATCTCTCGCATGGGGTATCTTCTTCGCAATGTCTGCGGCGTGAGCTGCGATACGGGATGCAACTATGCCCTGCTTTACATCTTCAACATTAGGAAGTGCCAGATGCTCTGCAGGAGTTACATAGCACAGGAAGGCTGCTCCGGATGCAGCTGCAATTGCACCGCCGATTGCAGAGGTGATATGATCATATCCGGGCGCAATGTCAGTTACAATAGGTCCCAGCACATAGAAAGGTGCTCCCATGCAGATAGTCTGCTGAATTTTCATATTAGCGGCAATCTGATCCATTGGCATGTGTCCCGGACCCTCAACCATTACCTGAACATCCTTTGCCCATGCACGCTTTGTCAGCTCTCCAAGTCGAACAAGCTCTTCTATCTGACATACATCACTTCCGTCAGCAAGGCAGCCGGGACGGCAAGCATCTCCCAGAGAAATTGTAACATCATATTCCCTGCAGATTTCCAGTATTTCATCAAAGTATTCATAGAACGGATTTTCCTCACCGGTCATGCTCATCCATGCAAAGACCAGGGATCCGCCTCTTGAAACGATGTTCATTTTTCTCTTGTGTTTCTTTATCTGTTCGATGGTCTTACGCGTGATTCCGCAGTGCAGAGTGACAAAATCCACTCCGTCCTGTGCATGGAGACGAACCACATCTATGAAGTCCTTTGCAGACAGAGTTGCCAGATCTCTCTGATAATGTATTACACTGTCATAAACAGGAACGGTACCAACCATGGCAGGGCATTCGGAGATAAGTTTCTGACGGAATGGCTGTGTGTTTCCATGGGAAGACAAATCCATAATTGCTTCTGCTCCCATGTTAACAGCCGCCATTACTTTTTCCATCTCCACGTCATAGTCCTTACAGTCTCTGGACACGCCCAGGTTGACATTTATTTTGGTGCGAAGCATAGAACCTACTCCGTTAGGGTCTATGCAGGTGTGCAGCTTGTTAGCGCATATTGCCACCTGGCCCTTTGCAACCAGGTCTCTGATTTCCTCTTCGGTGCGATACTCTTTTTCGGCAACCTTCTTCATTTCCGGGGTAATAATGCCTTTTTTCGCAGCATCCATTTGTGTTGTATAGTTTCTCATATTTCCGTCTCCTCTTTCATACAGATGTTATTCTTCTTTTATTTAAGTTCTTCGGTAAGCATATATGCATGGTTCATAGGGCCTCTGCCTTTTCCAAGATCCAGCATGTCTGACAGTGCTCCCGAGATGTAATCCTTGGCTTCCTGCACAGACAAAGCCATAGAATGGCCTTTTGCCAGGTTTGCGGCAATGGCACTGGAAAGGGTGCAGCCTGTACCGTGAGTATTTGGGTTGTCTATTCTCCTGCCCTCAAACCAGGTTAAACTGCCGGCCTCATACAAAAGATCCGAGGCATCGTTTATACTGTGTCCGCCCTTCACCAGAACGGCACATCCATAAGTTTCTCCTATTTCCTTTGCCGCCACAGCCATATCCTCTTTCCTTTTAATCTTAATTCCGGTCAGAAGCTCAGCCTCAGGAATGTTTGGGGTTGTCAGTGTTGCAATAGGCAGCAGCTCCTTCTCAAGAGTTGCGATTGCATCTGTTTTGATAAGGGCAGACCCACTTGTTGCAACCATAACAGGATCCACAACTATATTCTTTGCATGGTAATGCTTCAGCCTTTCTGCAATGACCCTGATAAGCTCTGATGACGATACCATTCCGATTTTCACTGCATCAGGATAAATATCTTCAAATACCGCATCTATCTGCTGTCTTAGGAATTCCGGTGTCGATTCCATGATGTCTCTGACACCGGTGGTATTCTGTGCGGTTAAAGCAGTTATGGCGCTCATTGCGTAGACACCGTTGACAGTCATGGTTTTTATATCCGCCTGAATGCCGGCTCCACCGCTGGAATCACTGCCGGCAATTGATAATGCTGTCTTCATCTGATTCTTTTTCTCTATCATTTTCTCACCGTTTTTCTTGCTTTCTCCTTGAGCAGTTCGGTAGCCTTCACAATATCCTCAGCACCGAAGATGGCTGATACCACGGCAATCCCTTCCATGCCACAGCCTGTAAGCTCACTCATATTCTCCAAGGTTATTCCACCTATTGCAACTGCCGGGATGGATACAGCTTCGCATATTTCCCTCAGCTGCTCACCGGTTATTCTAATTGCATTTTTCTTTGTAGGGGAAGGGAATACAGCCCCTACTCCGATATAATCAGCTCCGGCCTTTTCCGCCTCTATAGCCTGCTGCAAGGTCTTTGCTGTTGCACCGATTATGAATCCCTCCGGAGACTTTTCTCTGATTTCTCTAACAGGTGTGTCATCGATTCCAACATGTACTCCGTCGGCACCACTTTTCAGCGCAACCTCCGGATTGTCGTTAATAATCAAAGGCACATTGTACCGGTTACAGATTTCCTTTACTCTTATTGCTTCCTTGACAAAATCCTCATAAGGCATATTCTTTTCACGCAGCTGCAGCAGGGTTGCTCCACCCTTCAGTGCTGCTTCTATCTGATTATAAAATACCCCTTCATCCTCATTGCCTCGGTCGGTAATACCGTACAGAAGGAGCATTTCCTTAGTAAACATCATTTGAACTCTCCTAAACACTTTTCAACATTGTCGCAGGTCATAGCCAGGCTCATTATACAGGCTCCCTTTGCGCCACTCCGGCGCACTGACCGGTAGTTTTCACTGTTAATGCCCCCTATGGCATATACGGGAATTGAAACCTGGTCACACAAGTCTTTTAAGAAATCAACACCTCTCCCCGGGGTGCCTCTCTTACAGTCAGTATCAAATACATGTCCCGCCGTAATATAGGTGCAGCCCAGTTTTTCAGCCATTAATCCATCCTCTACGGAGTGACACGAGGCTCCCAGTATGCTGAAGTTCTCTCGTTCCTCCGCTGACATGGACATAAGCTGCGAAAGTGGCATATGCAATGCCTTGCAGTTCAATTCCCTTGCAATATCTGCAAAGCTGTGAAGGATGCAGACAGTGTTGTTTATCTTGCAGATTTCCAGAACTCTCTCCGCTGTTTCTCGGTATTCTTCCCGGCTCATATCCTTTTCCCTGAGGATTATTGCTCTCGGCTTTGCCTCAGCAAGCTTCTCAATTCTCTGCAAAAAATCTTCTCTGCAGAGGGCTCTGTTTGTTACACATATAATATCAGACATAAAGGTAATCGTTCAGCACCGGTTGCAGTCCCTCTTCAGAGATATCCTGATACATCTTGTCCAGGCTGCGGCTGTCGTCGATTTCAAACTGTTCATCGCCCTGCTCACCTGCTGACTCCTTTCCACTGTATTTGCTTTCATGGTCGCCTATTCCCGTTGATACGCCGGCTGAAACCTTTGTTGCAGCAATCTTCACGATGCCGTTACGAAATTCAGCGCTTTCTCTCGAAGATACTGTGATTCCGACGAAAGGCAGAAAAATTCGGTATGCGCAAAGTACCTGACAAAGCTTTTTCTCACTTACATCAAGTGGATTTATTTTATCGTTGTTAATTATCGGACGAAGTCTCGGACATGACAGAGACATCTCTGCATGTGGATACTTTCTCTGCAGGTAGTATACGTGCAGTGCACTTGCAAGAGCATCCTTTCTGAAATCAGACAGCCCCAGGAGTGCGGAAAATGCTACACCCCTCATTCCGCCTCTCAGTGCACGCTCCTGTGCATCAAAGCGATAAGGCCACACCCTCTTGTGTCCCATCAGATGCAGACTCTCATATTTATCCGAATCATAGGTCTCCTGGAATACCGTAACATAGTCGGCTCCACACCGGTGAAGATAAGCATACTCATCTGTATTTACCGGATAGATTTCAAGACCTACCATTCGGAAATACTTTCTTGCAAGCTTGCAGGCTTCCCCGATATATTCCACATCGCTCTTTGCACGGCTTTCCCCTGTTAGAATCAGGATTTCCTCCATTCCGCTGTCTGCAATTATTTTCATTTCATGTTCAATCTGTTCCATGCTCAGTTTCATGCGATTGATATGATTGTAGCAGTTGAAGCCGCAGTAAACGCAGTAGTTTTCGCAGTAGTTTGCTATATACAGCGGGGTGAAAAGATATACCGTATTTCCGAAATGCTTGCCTGTTTCAAGTCTGGCTCTCTGGGCCATTTCCTCCAGAAAAGGTTCTGCCGCCGGTGAAAGCAGGGCCTTGAAATCCTCAATAGAGCAGGTTTCATGCTCCAGTGCCGCCTTTACATCCTTTGCAGTATACTGTGTGTAGTCGAAGTCTTCCATCTGCTCTATAACCTTGGAACATATGTCGGATTCGATTACTTCCATTCCCGGCATGTATTCCATGTGATTTTTTCGACAGGAAGGGTCTGTTTCAAGTCTGTGCTTCTTTTCAAGGGCTTCAGCTGACAGAAATTCTGAATCTACAAAAAACTGATTTTCCATAATTCTCCCCCTTAATCACGCAAAAAACCTGTAAGTGGATCTGATGCGGATGCCCCTCTTGTCAGTACTCTTCCAAGTCCTGCAAGATATGCTTTTCGTCCCGCCTCAATTGCCTGTCGAAAGGCTGACGCCATCAAAGTCAGATCGCCTGCTGTAGCAAGAGCAGTATTGGCCATAATAGCTGCCGCTCCCATTTCCATTGCTTCGCATGCCTGTGAAGGTTTACCTATTCCTGCATCTACTATAATCGGTAAATCTATTTCATCTATTAAAATCTGAATAAAGTCCTTCGTTGCCAGGCCTCGGTTTGAACCTATAGGTGAGGCAAGAGGCATAATGGAAGCTGCGCCGGCATTAACCAGATCTCTTGCAACATTAAGATCAGGATACATGTACGGCATAACAACGAAGCCCTCATTCGCAAGTATTTCCGTTGCCTTTATCGTTTCATAATTGTCCGGAAGCAGATACTTGGAGTCACGCATTATTTCAATTTTGACGAAATCTCCGCATCCCAGTTCACGTGCAAGTCTTGCTATACGAACGGCTTCCTCCGCATTTCTCGCACCGCTGGTGTTAGGCAGAAGTGTGATTCCATCAGGAATATAGTCTATAATATTCTCCTGCTCTCTTGTGTTAGCACGACGAACCGCAAGAGTAATAATCTCAGCACCTGCATCCTTAACAGCCGCTTCTATCAGGTTCAGGGAATATTTTCCCGATCCAAGTATAAAGCGGGAGTTAAACTCATGACCTCCAATTATCAGTTTATCTTCACTCATATAATCTACCTTCTTCCTTTTTCCTACACTTCTGTTTTGCCGGCCAGGATTCGCAAGACCATGTGGGCCTGATGAGCGGCGCAAAGAGCTACCCTTGGCGCAACCAGACCTATACCTGCCTCAACATCACTGATGCCGTCACCACACAGGTAAAACTTTTTCGTTATTCTTCTTGTTCTGATATCGTTGCTGCTGTCCATGCCTGCCATACCGGAAGCTGCCACGAGATACTTCTCCGGCGTTTTTTCCAAAACAGCCTCTGTAAGCATTGCCTTGCACGCTGCATCGTCAAAGGCTTCACAAACTATATCTGCTTCCTTTACCAATTCAGCCACGTTGTCCTCATTCACGCGAACAGTATGACACTCAATTCCTATATAAGGAGCAATCTCTTTGATGTTTTCCTCTAAAGCCTCAGTCTTGTATCTGCCCAGCTGAGACACCTTATACTGCTGCCTGTTAAGATTGGTAATGTCTACCCGATCAAAATCTATAAGTATAAGTTTCCCAATTCCGGCTCGCGCAAGGGATATTGCTATATTTGATCCAAGTCCGCCCAGGCCGCATATGGCAACCGTCGCCGAAAGAAATCTGTCCTGCAGTTCTTTGCCCATGCGTTCCTCCAGCGCTGATATCATTTCCTCCTTTGTCGGAATCATCTCATCCACCTCCCACAAAGCTGACAATCTCTATGGAGTCATCGTCCATCAGTGTGGTCTCACTGTACTGTGCTTTTGGCAGAATGTCACCGTTTCGCTCAATTGCGATTTTTTTGATGTCATAATCCGTAGTCTCCAGATACTGGGATACGGTCTGTCCTGCAGCATCAATTTTTACTCCGTTAATCGTAACCATTATCATTTCCTCCAATAATCAAAAAAGGGGAATCCACCGATCTGGTAAATTCCCGCTAAAATCATTATCCTGGTTCCCTACGTTGGCATTATCCAAATCAGGTTGTCGGTCGAAGGTCCCACCTTCCTCTCAGCCTGTAACACAAGCTCCCGTATGTTTGTTTTTATTCATTATATACTTAAAATCGTAAAACTTCAAGAGATACACTGAATCAAATATCAGTTTCTCCAATGTACAAGCTTCTGCAATCTGGTGGTTATGAAGCCTACTATGGTTACAGCGATGGCAACTACGATTATTCCGGCAATAACTTTGGTATAGTTGCCGTAGGTATTGTAGTTTACTATATAATATCCCATGCCTTCTGTGGCTCCCAGCATTTCAGCAAAGGTGAGGAGCATCATGGCCGTAGTCATTGTTACCTTCAGCCCTGAAAGAATTCCGGGTATGGAATATGGCAGAAGAACCTCAAAGATCATAGATATGGGTTTCAGCTCCAGAGTTCTGGCTGAATCTATGATGTTGCGGTCTATTCCATCAACGGATATTACGCTTTTCAGAAATACAGGCCAGAATATTCCAAGGAACACTACCACTGCAGACGCACTTCTGAATGTGGGCATAATTGCAATAATATATGGTGCGAATACAATCGAAGGAATAGGTGCCAGCACATTTGCTATAGGAAAGAACACATCCTTAAGATGCTGATACCATCCGCAGATTAATCCGAGGACAGTGCCGGAGCTGATTCCCAGAATCACACCTATCAGAAGAATCTCCATGGAGGATATGAATCCTTTTATCATGACAAGCCAGTCTTCAGCAAAGACTGCAAATATGTTTTCCGGTGCCGGTACAAGTACCGGGTGCATCATATCCAGCTTTGTCACAAAAATATCCCATATGATAAGTAGAACCCATATGATAGACAGAATGTCTGCATTGGCTCTCCTTTTATCAGGTTTCCTGAAGGAACAGAATTGAAACCAGCCTTCCATCAGACCTATTGCAGTCAGCATGTACAATGGTCCGGCGGTGTCTTTCTGTCCCGGTAAAAATATAAGGGCCGTCAAAACTGCCAAAAGGAAATATTGCCTCATAAGTACCACCCTGCCAGTTCTTCCTTCAGAGCCATACAGTCCTCCTGTCCCAGACCTTTGCTGCAACAGCAGTTAATGGACTGATCTATTGTCTTTTCTCTGATTATTGCTCCGTCTTTCATAAATACTATTCTGTTACCCATTATCAAAGCCTCTTCAAGGTCGTGGGTTACGAATACTACCGTCATCCTTCTGTCCCCTTTCTGCCAAAGCTCCTTCAGCAGTTCCTGCAGCTCACCTCTTATTTTCGTATCCAGTGCACCGAATGGCTCATCCAGAAGTAGAAACGGTGAATCGATGGCTAATGCCCTGGCGATTGCGGTTCTCTGTCGCATACCTCCTGACAACTGGTATGGGTATTTATTCATGTCTTGAGCCATTCCTGTCTTTTCAAGAAAATATACAGCTCTGTCGTGGATCTCCGACTTGGAAAACCGGCCGGATTTCTTAAGGGCAAACTTCACATTGTCAAGTACCTTAAGCCATGGAAACAGAGAATACTGCTGGAAGACAATAGTTCTGTCTGCTGACGGTGCGGTAACCTGCCTGCCATCTATTACTATGGATCCTTTTTGCGGCATATCCAAACCTGCAATGAGACGCAGCAATGTGGATTTGCCACATCCTGAGTTTCCTATGACACACAGAAATTCTCCGTCATCAACTTTTAGGGAAAGGTCTTTTATCACCTCTTGTGAATTGTTGTTATAAGAAAAAGATATACTGTTGATTTCTATCATAATTGTTATACGTTATATTCTCCCGCGTCTTTGACAGCCTGTAGAGCCTCTTCATAAATTGATTCATCGATGTAATCGTTAATGTCATATTCTGTATCAGCGCTTATGTCACCGTTTGCTTTCATAATTTCATAGAATTCAGCAACCTTTTCTTTTTCCGGATCCAGTGAAATAATCATAGCGTTATTGTAATCATCAGTGCCGTACATTATTGCTTCCACATATGCCTCATCCTGTCCGCTGTATGCTGCAAGAGTTTTAATTGTTGTCTCATGATCATTTACATATGTGACATAGCCCTTTATAGCTGCTTTTTCGAAGCGTACCAAAGCATCTCTCTTTTCATTTACAGCCGTTCTCGATGCTGTCTGTCTGCAGCAAGGAAAATCTGCTTCAAAGTCTCCGACCCGGAATGCAACATGCGCTCCTCCCTGCTCTGCCACATATCCGTAACCGCTGTTTACAAAGCCGTAATCCACTTCACCTTTTTTAACTGCCTCAACTATGGCCTGCTGAGATTCAAGGTAAATAAATTCTGCCTCATAACCGGCTTCTCTAAGCAGGTTTTTCATTACCATATGGCCTGTCTCCATTCTGAAACATCCCAGCTTCTTTCCGTCAAGCTGAGAAATTTCAGTAATCTCTTCATCCGTTGCGGATATTCCCTCACTTCCTTCAGCAATGGTTCCTCCGATAATAACCACATCTGTGCCCTGTGAAATGAAGCTGCAGCTTGGAATTACGCCATACGGCAGAATATCAAGCTTATCAGTGCTTACAGCAGTTAATCCGTCCGGCAGGGAGTTTACAGTTTCAAACTGAACATCCAGATTTTCTTCTTCAAAATATCCTAATTCCTTGGCTAGAATAATGCATGCTGTCTTAATGTCCTTGCCTATCATTCCTACTTTCAGGGTTACCTTCTCCCCGGAAGGAGTATCTTTCTGTCCGCAGCCTGTACCAAGTGCTGACATTGAAAACACCATTACAATAATTAATGTAACTGTAAAAAGCTTCTTCATAATATTCTCCTCTCATCGCGTATGTCTTATATAAGACTATATCTACTATCAGATATAGTGCCATATCCAGGGCAAAAAAACAAGGGACTCCATTGAAGTCCCCTAAAAAGTACCATAAAAAACAATTATTTTACTTAGTGATTTTTCTCCGTTACAGCCTGTATACCGTAGCTCTATCTACACCAGATAAGATTTCAGTTTCTTCTTAATGCGCTGTAAAGCATTGTCTATATTCTTCGGTTCTTTTCCCAGTTCCTCGGCAATCTCCTTATAGTCTTTGCCTTTCAGAACCTTGTCCCAAACCTGGATTTCCATGGGACTGAAAATCTCCTTCTCGTTCTCCTTAAGAAATCTGACTACTTCCTTCATCATAAGCTGTTTTTCAGGACTGTCGTCATGGCTGACCACGTCCATGAGTGTATCGTGATATTCCTCATTCTCATCTGAATCACCGGCGTTTAAAGATAATGATTCATTCAGTATCTGATGCTTCTGTCTTGTAGCCTTCTGGATTGCCGTTATTATCTGTCTGGTAACACATAGCTCAACGAATGTTTTAAATGAGGTATTCTTTTCCATATCAAAATCGTGAATGGCTTTGAAAATGCCTATCATTCCCTCCTGAATCACATCGTCGTGATCTCCTCCGGCGATAAAATACATCCTGGACTTTGCTTTAGCCAGGGACTTGTATTTATCTATCAGGAACTCATAGGCCCACATCTCTCCCTTTTGGGCCTGTGCTACAATTTCTTCATCAGTCAATAAGGTTAAATCTTTACTTTCCATCTCTCTGCCTTCTGATTTCATACAAAAGTACTGCCGCCGCATTGCTGGCATTCAGCGAAGTGATATTTCCAACCATAGGCATGGAAACCACAAAATCACATTTCTTCTTAACCAGAGGGCTGATTCCATTGCCCTCACTGCCGATTACGATTGCCAGCTTTCCTGTCAGATCCTGCTGATAGTATAGAGTATCCCCCATATCACATGCACATATCCAAAAGCCTTCCTCCTTCAGCTGGTCAATGGTCTGGGAGATATTGGATACTTTCACGCAAGGCATATACTCTATGGCTCCGGCAGATGCCTTGGCAACAGTCTCAGTAAGTCCTACTGCCCGTCTCTTTGGAATAATTACACCGTGAGCTCCCGCACATTCGGCAGTTCTCATTATAGCTCCCAGGTTATGAGGATCCTCCAGATTGTCCAGAATTACAATTAAAGGCTGTTCGTCTTTCTCGGCTGCCTTTCTGTATATGTCCTCCATTTCGCTATAGCTGTATGCTGAGGCATATGCGATTACACCCTGGTGAGGTCTGTTTCCTGCGATTCGATCCAAGGTTGCTCTGTCACTCTGATAGATGGGAATTCCTTTATCCTTTGCCATTCCGATTATCTTGACGATAGAGCCCTCCGCACCGGTTCCAATCAGGATTTTTTCCATTTCTCTTCCACTTTTCAGAGCCTCAGTCACAGGATTTCTGCCGATTATCACATTTGATGAAAGCTCTTCCTGTTCCTGAATGGTGCTTCTGCGCTGTGGCTTGGAGTTTGAATTTTGTCTCTTTGGTTTTTCCGAAGATGACTTTTCTACATATCTTTTGCCTTTTCGGCCGTTAATCTCGGCCCAGTCACGCCTGTTCTTTGCCATTTTTTCTCCTATATTCTACAAACCGGTATCTGATTCCCTTCTCTTCCTGAACATCACTTTCCCATACAACCTGAAAGTCCTCCATCTGATCAAGGTCGACGAACCAGGTGTCGGCATCAAAGCTTTCAAAAATCTTTGTAATATAGCAGGTATCGCAGTATGGCAGCATATCTCTGTAAACCTTGCCGCCTCCCATAATCATGACCTGATCGGTGTCACGATCCTCAAGGAATCTGAAAAGTTCCTCCTGTGAATGAAGCACTACTGCTCCCTCCACCTTGTATTCCGGATTTCCGGAAAGAACGATATTTTCACGATTGGGAAGAGGCTTTCCTCCCGGAAGACTTTCCAGGGTCCCTCTGCCCATTACAACTGTTTTCCCTGTGGTTTTTTCTTTAAAATATTTCAGGTCTCCGGGAAGGTGGCACAGCAAACCGCCCCCTTTTCCGATTGCCCAGTTTTTATCTGCCGCAAGAATCAGCTTCATGTTTCTCTCTCCTTAAACTGCAATAGGTATGTTCAGAATCTGTGGATTCTTCTGATAGTTCTCTATGATAATATCGTCTGTTGTAAAATCATAAAAGTCAGTAATGTTTGGATTCAATTTGAATGTAGGTGCCGGATACTGAGGCCTCTTAATCAGTTCCTCAATAATAGGCACATGTCTGTCGTATATGTGTGCATCCGAAATAACATGGACCAGTTCTCCTGCCTTCAGGCCTGTAACCTGTGCCAGCATGTGTACAAGAACGGAATACTGCACCACATTCCAGTTGTTTGCTGCCAGAATGTCCTGTGAGCGCTGATTCAGAATAGCGTTAAGCTTGTCTCCTGTAACATTAAATGTCATGCTGTAGGCACATGGCTCCAGTCCCATCTCCGACAGGTCCTGAAAATTATATATATTTGTCATTATTCTTCTAGAATAAGGAGTGTTTTTCAACTGCCAGATAACATTGTCAACCTGATCCATTTCTCCCTGAGCAAACTTGTATTTTACGCCCATCTGATATCCGTATGCTTTTCCGATGGAACCGTTCTCATCTGCCCACTCATCCCAGATGTGTCCTTTCAGATCTTTGATATTGTTTGATTTTCTCTGCCATATCCACAGCATTTCATCTACTGCTGTCTTAATGGCAGTCGGTCTTAAAGTCAAAGCAGGAAACTCCTCCTGCAGATCATATCTGTTTACAACTCCGAAGGTTTTAATTGTGTGTGCAGGAGTTCCGTCCTCCCATTTTGCTCTTACCTGCTGCCCTTCTGTAGAATAGCCCTTTGTAAGAATCTCATTACACATATTCACAAAAAGTTTATCCGCTTTACTCATCTTATTCCTCTATTCTCTTAAAAGCTTCCCTGACAATATCCTCTAAACGTTCTGTCTGCCCCTCCAGATAAAGATATCCCAGGAGGGCTTCAAAAGCCGTAGCCATCTTGTATGTAACCGCATCAGCGCTTCTTGCCTTTGACGCGGTCTTTCTGTTTCGAGCCCTTTTCACCAGAGCAATCTCCTCTTCAGAGAGATAATCTTCCATTAGGGAACGAACTGCCTTGGCCTGACCATCTGCACATACATATCTTATTGCTTTTTTGTGCAGTCTGTCCGCATTTTGATCACCGGCAAGCATAAGGTGATTTCTCGCATATACTTCATAGACGGCATCGCCCAGAAAAGCCAATGCCGTCGTATTAATTTCCTTTGGATTAAGTTTACTCATTATTCTTTAATAATCTGAACTCCCTGTGGTGTATCCTTCAGGGTAATTCCTCTCTCCTTAAGAATATCTCTGATTTCGTCTGCTCTTGCAAAGTTCTTTGCTTTTCTTGCTTCCTGTCTTTCGTCGACAAGCTTCTGGATTTCGTCATCGATACCATCTTCCTCTTCAGTCTGAAGTAATCCCACTATGTCGGCAAATTCCATCAAAGTTTCCAGAGATTTCTTTGCAAATTCTCCGGTAGCTCCGTCCTTAACAGCTGTGTTGATTGCAGTAACAAGCTCAAATATTGCACTGATACCATCTGCAGTATTAAGGTCATCGTCCATAGCCAGGATGAATTCCTGTCTGTACTTGTCATAGCCTTCAAGAGCCTGCTTTTCCTCCTCAGTCATAGGACCTGCCCCTTCTTTAGCCAGGAACTGCAGATTCTTCTTGCAGTTAGCAAGTCTTGCCAGTCCGTTCTTGGACTGTTCGATTATTTCCTCGCCGAAATCGATAGGATTTCTGTAGTGACCGCTCAGGATTAAAAATCTTAAAACTTCACCGTCATAAACACTCAACAGGTCTCTGACTGTCTTAAAGTTACCCAGGGATTTGGACATTTTGATGCCGTTGATATTGATATATTCGTTATGCATCCAGTAATGTGCAAAAGGTACTCCGTTACAGCATTCTGACTGTGCAATTTCATTTTCATGATGTGGGAACTGCAGGTCCTGTCCGCCGGCGTGAATATCTATGGTGTCGCCCAGATGCTTTTTGGACATAGCAGAACACTCAATGTGCCATCCCGGTCTTCCCAGACCCCACGGTGATTCCCATGCGATTTCGTCTTCCTTCTTTCTTGCTTTCCAAAGTGCGAAGTCCAGCGGATCTTTCTTCACTTCGCCGACAGCAATTCTTGCACCTGCTTCCAGATCATCGATATTCTGCTTGGAAAGCTTTCCGTATTCATCAAACTTTCTTGTAGCAAAATATACATCTCCGTCCGCTTCGTATGCATAGCCTTTATCTATCAGCGTCTGAACGAACTCTATAATTTCAGAAATGTGCTCTGAAACCTTAGGATGAACATCTGCTTTTCTTACGTTCAAAGCTGCGGCGTCCTTGTAGTATTCCTGAATATACTTTTCCGATACTTCCGGTGCAGTTATGCCTTCCTCTCTGGCTCTGTTGATGATTTTGTCGTCAACATCAGTGAAGTTCTGAACAAACTTTACCTTGTAGCCTCTGTATTCCATATACTTTCTCAAAGTATCGAATACAACGAAAGGTCTTGCATTTCCTATATGAAAGTAATTATACACTGTGGGACCGCAAACATAGATAGAAACTTCCCCTTCTTTGATAGGTACAAATTCCTCTTTCTTTCTGGTCAATGTGTTATATATTTTCATCTTCATTTCCTTTCTGTTGCTCTTGTTTCATCTGATTAAGCTTATTTTCAAGCATTACAATTCTTCTGCGCAGACATTCAAGCTCTGTCGCAACCGGGTCAGGAAGGTGAACTTGATCCAGATCCTCTGTGCTCTCACCGTAACGTCGTACAATCTTTCCCGGAATTCCCACAACGGTACATCCCGGTGGAATCTCGTTCAAAACGATGGAGCCTGAGCCAATCTTTACATCATCTCCCACTTTGAAAGGCCCGAGTACCTTTGCTCCTGAGCTGACAACGACTCTGTTTCCGATGGTTGGATGTCTCTTCCCGGTATCTTTTCCCGTACCACCCAGAGTTACACCCTGGTATAGGGTAACATCGTCACCGATTTCAGTGGTTTCTCCGATAACTACCGCCATTCCGTGGTCGATAAAGCATCTGCGACCGATAGTTGCTCCCGGATGGATTTCCACACCTGTAAAAAACCTGGCTATCTGAGATATTATTCTTGCCAGTAGCTTTAAATTCCATTTGTACAGTGCATGAGCCGGCTTGTGAAGTATCAAAGCCCATATACCCGGATAGCACAGCAATACCTCAAGACCGTTTCTGGCAGCAGGGTCCTTCTTCAGTACTGCCTGAATATCCTCATGTACGTCTCGAAAGAATGCCATATTATTCTACCGTAATACTCTTGATAATTACAGGATTTACCGGGCAATCTGAATAATCTCTTTTGGAAAGAGCGATTTCCTGAGCAACATCCATTCCTTCAGTAATCTTTCCGAAGGAAGCGTACTGTCCGTCAAGATGAGGCGCATCAGCTACCATGATAAAGAACTGTGAACCTGCTGAGTTAGGCATCATGGTTCTTGCCATGGAAAGAACTCCTGTAGTATGCTTCAGATCGTTCTTCCATCCGTTTGATGTAAATTCGCCCTGAATCTGATATCCCGGACCGCCTGTTCCTGTTCCGTTAGGACATCCGCCCTGAATCATAAAACCCGGAATTACTCTATGAAATGTCAATCCGTTATAGAATCCTGAATTTGCAAGTTTTTCAAAGTTTTCAACGGTGATAGGAGCTATATCTTCATAAAGTTCTCCTGTCATAACACCGCCGTTTTCCATTTCAATAACTACTTTTTTCATCTTAAGTTTCCTCCTACCTTAATTTATAATGTGTCGTTCCGTTTGGTTCCTCATCTAAAATATCCCATATTTCATCATTTAAAAATGCAGGGAAAATATTATCAAGCTTATCTATTTCTTCCTTATTCATAAAAGCAACTTCTCTCAGAACCTGTTCATTTTCTTTCAGTTCCGGATCCTGGCCAAGAGCAAGGCTGCCGCCTTCAATTTGTCCTACCATATAGTTTACAAACCGCTGGCCTCTGGCAGGAGAAACCTCCTCCATATGCCATGCCAGGCCTGTTATTTTTACATCCAGTCCGGTCTCTTCCTTTACTTCCCTTACAGAAGCTTCTATGGAGTTTTCTCCCTCCTCTATTCCTCCTCCGGGAACCATCCATATATCTCGTCCTTCATGATGCTGCTTAACCATAAGGATTTTGTTTTCTTCATTTCTAACGATTACTCTTACTCCGCCTACCCACATAATATCGCTCCTATTACGCCTGCAGCAATTACTATTGCTATCGGGCTTATTTTTAATTTTCCTACGGAAACTACCGTTACAGCCACTATGGCCAGAGATACTGCGCTGATATTGGCAGCAAGGCTCTGTCCCATAAATATAACTGCTGCCCCAATAAGACCAACCGTCACAGGTCTTATACCAACAAACGCTCCCTTTATAACAGCACTTTCCTTAAATTTATTGATAAAATAGCAGGCAAGACTTACCAGAACAAAGGACGGCACGGCTACTCCAAGGGTCGCCACAATTGCACCTCCCAAACCTGCCGTACAGTACCCTACATAGGTAGCCGCATTTACGGCAATAGGTCCCGGTGTTACCTGTGATATTCCTACAAGATTGGAGAACTCATCAGTCGAAATTTCACCGAAGTCCTGTGCAATCTGATATATCATAGGAAGCATAGCCATTCCGCCTCCAAATCCGAAAAACCCAATCTTGGCAAAGGCAAGGAACAGTCTGATATAAATCATTTTTCCTCACCTCCATCTTCTCCGGAAGGCTTAATCTTTGTGTATATTAATCCGGCAACTATACCTCCGATAATTGCCCATACTGCGTTTACTCCCAGAAATGCAATAACTGCAAATGCCGCAACGGCCAGTATCCACTGGAAAGGACCCTTCAGAATCTGTTTTCCCAGCTTATATGCCGCAAAAATTATCAGCCCTGTCGCCGCTGCTTTGATGCCTACCAGGGCACCGGCAACGTATTTGTTGCCACCTATAGTCGAAAGCAGCTCCACAACCATAATAATTATTATCAGGCTTGGAAGCATAACTCCCACAGTTGCTATTATTCCTCCCGGAATGCCTTTCTTTTTCTGCCCGATATAGGTAGCCATATTTATTGCTATAACCCCGGGCAATCCCTGGCTGACAGCGATACAGTCAACGGCCTCTTCCTCTGTCATCCAGTGCTTTCGATCCACTACGATGCCCTGAATCAGAGGAATCATTGCCATTCCGCCTCCGATAGTAAACAGCCCCAGCTTAAAAAACTCAATAAAAAGCTGGATATACATATTGTTTTTAAGCGTTATCAGCTTGTCTGTCATGTTTTTTAACTTTCCCTAAGTGTAAATTATTATAAACGGCATACATTCTTATTACCAGCGTAATCCCGAAGGAAATAAGCATTGCCAGAGTTAGGCCTGCATTTGCATATCTGTATGCCAAATAGAATGCTATGGCCCCTATTATTGAGGCCACAGCATATACTTCTCTTCTGAAACAATATGGTATCTGCTGTACAAATACATCTCTCAGCACTCCGCCAAAAGTACCTGTAAGCACTCCCATAGTAATTACGACGAAAAGCCCCGGGTGATCGGTCACTACAGCTACTCTGCATCCGATTGCGGTAAAGGCAGCAAGTCCCACAGCATCGGCTACAGATACCAGATGGTTGAATCTTTCTATTTTGCTGTATATCAAAATTACCGCAGCTGCTGTTATAATACTTACAATTGCGTAGCTTGGATCAGCCAGTGAAGCCGGAAGATTTCTGTTTACAAGAACATCTCTTACAATTCCTCCGCCTACAGCTGTTATTATTGCCAGAAAACCGATTCCGTAATAATCCAAATCGTGTCTTATCGCCACAACCGCGCCTGACACGGCAAAGGCAACTGTTCCAATCCACTCCATTACAGACAGGAACAGGTCAAAATCGAATCCCATTTACTTTTCCTCGTTTACAATTTCAATTGCCTTTGCAATAGCTTCTTCAACAGAGATTTCCTGTTTTTCCGCTTCTCTTCTCAGCTTATATTCAACCTTGCCCTCTCCTGCAAGCTTACCTACTGTAATTCTTACCGGAATACCCAGAAGGTCTGCATCCTTAAACTTAACTCCCGGTCTTTCCTTTCTGTCATCTAGTAGAACTTCTACTCCGGCTTTCTTAAGTGAAGCGTAGATTTCCTCCGCCACATTTGCCTGAGCTTCATCATCAGGCTTAACCAGAGTGATGATTACGTGGTACGGTGCAACTGACATAGGCCAGATAATACCGTTTTCGTCATGATGCTGTTCTACTACCGCTGCCAGCGTTCTGGTTACGCCGATGCCGTAGCATCCCATAACGATTGGCTGATCCTTCTGATTTTCATCTTTGTAGGTTGCACCCATGGATTCTGAGTACTTGGTTCCCAGCTTGAAAACCTGTCCAACCTCAATTCCTCTTGCGTGCTTGATTGGTGCTCCGCAAACCGGACAAGGGTCTCCTTCTTTCAGAACCTTCAGGTCTGTGATAATGTCAGCCTTGTAATCTCTTCCGTAATTTACGTTAATAGCGTGATAATCTTCTTTGTTTGCTCCTGCACAAAGGTTCTTTAATCCCGGCAGCTCGCTATCCACTACGATTGTACAGTCGTGAAGTCCGCAAGGTCCTGTAAATCCGCCTACGCAGCCTGTAACTGCACCCATCTTAGCCTCATCGGCAAATTCGATTGAATGCTCAGGAATATTGAGAGCATTCACCAGCTTAATCATGTTCAGCTCCCTGTCTCCTCTTACGAAGGCCGCAACGTATCCGTTTTCTTTTCCTTCGTTATCATAGGTTACGAAAAGAAGAGCTTTGATTGTCTGAGTTTTGTCCAGATTCAGGAAGGCCGCAACCTCCTCAATTGTCTTTGTTCCCGGAGTGTTTACCACTTCCATTGGAAGTTCAGCTACATCTGGCTGCGGTGCGGCATCTACACATTCCGCTCTCTCTGTGGTAGCTGCCATAGAGCAGTTTTCACAGTATGCAATTTCACTCTCTCCAACCTCTGAAATGGCAGTAAATTCGTGTGAATTACTTCCTCCGATAGCTCCTGTATCAGCTTCAACAGGTCTGCATTCCAGACCGCATCTCTTGAAAATGCGATCATATGCATCGTACATTGTCTTATAGCTTTCATCCAGTCCTGCATAGTCTTTATCAAAGGAATATGCGTCCTTCATGATGAATTCTCTGCTTCTCATCAATCCGAACCTTGGTCTTGCTTCATCTCTGTATTTTGTCTGAATCTGGTAAAGATTCATTGGAAGCTGTCTGTAGGATGATACATCATTTCTGATTACATCTGTAAAGATTTCCTCATGTGTAGGTCCAAGGCAGAAATCTCTTCCGTTTCTGTCCTTAAGTCTCCACAGCTCAGGTCCGTAAGCGAACCATCTGCCGGATTCCTGCCAAAGCTCTGCCGGCTGAACAGCTGACATGTGAATTTCCTGTGCTCCGGTGTCATCCATTTCCTGTCTGATAATATCCTCTATTTTTCTGACAGACCTCCAGCCCAGAGGCATGAATCCGTATACACCTGAAACAAGCTTTCTGATCATGCCTGTTCTCAGCAGAAGAATATGGCTGGGAATTTCCGCTTCATTTGGTACTTCCCTTAATGTTTTGATGTGCATTTTAGATAATCTCATTTATGATAAATCTCCTTCTGTAATTATTTACTTAATATACATACTGCCTCTGCAGCAATTCCTTCTCCTCGACCTGTGAATCCAAGTTTCTCTGTTGTGGTTGCTTTGATGCTGACCCGATCAGTGTCAACCCCCAGTACCTGTGCAATGGCTCTTCTCATATCATCAATATAGCCTGCCAGCTTAGGTTTCTGACAAATGACGGTCACATCTGCATTTCCAAAACTATAACCCTTTTCGGTCAAAACTCTCCAGACCTCTTCAAGAAGTCTCATGCTGGAAATACCCTTGAACCTGTCATCACTGTCCGGGAACAGTTTGCCTATGTCTCCCATCGCTGCAGCGCCAAGCATAGCGTCCATCAGAGCGTGCACAAGAACATCCGCATCCGAATGTCCGAGGAGACCTTTTTCATAAGGTATTTCCACTCCTCCGAGAATTAGCTTTCTTCCTTCGACTAAACGATGAACGTCAAAGCCGGTTCCTATTCTGTTTTCCACAGTTAAATCCTCCGGTGTTGTAATCTTAATATTTGCCGCTTCTCCCGGAACAATACTGACCGGATGGCCGATACGCTCTACCAGGCCGGCATCGTCTGTTCCGTAGAATCTATCCGAAAATGCTTTAATAAATGCTTCCCTGACAAGTCCAAAGCTGAAACCCTGAGGAGTCTGTACACATACAAGTTTGCTTCTGTCCAAAGTTCCCTGCGAAACATGGCGGAGCGTATCCTTTGGCGGCACGGCAGGTATCACGGCACCTTTGACAGCTGTCTCTCTGCAAACTGACTCAATTAGAGCCGGGGTTGCATATGGTCTGACTCCATCGTGTATAAGGACAATGTCCTTTTCCCTTGCGCCTGCAGCCTCTATGGCCTTGATGGCTGAGAAAACAGAATCCTGACGTTCTGCTCCTCCTGTTACCACACTAAGACGCCCCTGCGCTATGGCGCTCGAAAACAGCCCGTTGCAGTATTCCTTCCATTCCTCGGATACCACCAGGAATATTTTATCAATATATGTCAGGTCTTCAAACAGCTGCACCGTATGTTCCAGTATGGTCTTTCCTCCTGTTTTGAGGAACTGCTTTGGAATTTGTGCCCCCATTCTCTTTCCTGATCCTGCGGCAGTTATTACTGTGTATATCTTCTGATTTTCATTCATCGTTAAATCAATTCTAATATCTCTATATTAATTCTTAAGTCTTCCAAAGATCATTCGACCTGCAGAGGTCTGCAATACGCTGGTTACTCTGATGTTAGTTGTCTTTCCGATCATTCGTCTTCCGTCTTCAACTACGATCATTGTACCGTCATCCAGGTATGCTACAGCCTGGCTGTCGTCTTTTCCCTGCTTCACAAGGTTTACCTTCATCTCTTCACCCGGTATTACAATAGGCTTCAGAGTGTTGGCAAGTTCATTGATGTTCAGTACGCTTACCCCGTTTATGGATGCAACCTTGTTCAGATTAAAATCGTTGGTTACAACCTTACCGTTCATCAGCTGAGCCAGCTTAAGCAGTTTTACATCAACTTCCGGGATTTCCTTTAGTGATTTTTCATTGTCCGTATTATAGATTTCGATACCGTAATCTTCCTGTATCTTGTTCAGAACGTCCAACCCTCTTCTTCCCCTTGTCCTCTTCAGTGAATCTGATGAGTCAGCTATGTGTCTCAACTCCACAAGTACGAATTCCGGAATAACAATAGGTCCTTCCAGAAATCCCGTTCTGAGAATTTCATAAATTCTACCGTCAATGATTACGCTGGTGTCAAAGATTTTGGGAACTACATCTGTCTTCTTCCTTGACTTGGTGAACAGGGAATCCTGTTGAACATTGGGTCTCTTCACGGTGGTCATCATATTAATGATTTCCTTGCCTTTTTTGGTCGCAACAACAACCCCAAGGTATCCGAAAAGAAGATATGTCAGTATGGTCATAATGGTGTAAATATACGGATTGGATATTGCCGCATACACCTGTGTAATCAGCAGTGCTATAAGCAATCCTGTAATAAGACCCACAATACCACTTATCAGATCATTTGCCGAAACGCCTCTCAGGTCATCCCCAATATCTGCAGCGACCTTGATGCTCTGTTTACTTACCATAGGTAAAATTCTAAAAAAGATAATTCCGAAAAAAACAGCAAATGTTATAGCTACGCCGACTTCTTCCCATGGTGTCAGATATTCGCTTAAATTCCGTCCGGTTTTACCCAGAGCAAAATCTATCAGCTGAAACACTCCGTAGCCCATAAACATTCCCAGGAAAGTAAACAATGCTCTCGCTATTTTCTTAATCATGGTTCTCTCCTCCTTTCCCTTTTGATATTAAGATGATATATAGTTATTCGCCGGTCTGGGGGATAATTCTAAACCGCGTCCTCAACCATGCGATATACTACTTCGGGGTCTAAGTTTCCTGCCAGTACCAGTTCGCTTTCCAGTATCTGTCTGGCATTTGATAATGTTTTCTTTTCACCTGCGGACAATGGCTTTTCTCTATTTACTCTCATGAGATTGCGCACCACCCCAGCCACCTCCAGAATGTCTCCGCTCTTCAGCTTTTCGGCATTCTCTCTCTGGCGTCTGTTCCAGTTGCATGACATCTCGGTGCTTTCGCTTTTCAGCACATCAATAACCGACTCTATACAATCCGCAGATATGATAGGTCGGATACCGATTTCTTCACACTTGTCAACAGGAATCATCACTTCCATATCGCCAAAAGGCATTTTGAGGACAAAATACTGTTTCTTTTCGCCTAAAATGATTCTTTCACAGGTGTCTGCAATGATTCCGGCTCCATGCATTGGATATAAAATTCTGTCGCCATTTGAAAACATTAATAATTCCCCCACTTTATCATCTATTACTCTAGTATAATTCAATCAACAACGTTCGTCAACCCGTCCAACCCCCACAAATACCCTTTTAAAAGAGTTTTTTATGTGATAAAATATTATAAATTTATTCATATAAACTTCACAAATATGGACTACAATAAAAACAGTAGAATCTTTACAGGAGGTCTTGTATGTACAAGCTTTTAATTGTCGATGATGAGCCTAAAATCAGAGAAGTTATAAGAGAATATGCAGAATTTAACGGCTATGAAGTAGAAGAATCCGGTGACGGTATGGAGGCTGTAGGCCTGTGTAAGCTGAATCATTATGATCTTGTCATACTCGACATCATGATGCCCAGACTTGATGGTTTTTCCGCGTGCAAGGAGATTAAGAAGGTGCAGGATGTACCTATCATAATGCTTTCCGCAAGAGGTGAGGAGTACGATAAGCTGTTCGGTTTTGAGCTGGGAATAGACGACTACATCGTTAAACCTTTCAGTCCTAAGGAACTTATGGCCAGAGTAAACGCAATACTGACCCGCAGAAACGGCGGTTCCGCTGTCAAATCTG
>JAQXLM010000174.1 GCA_029012125.1 Eubacteriaceae bacterium
ATGAAGATGAATCCGATTGTGATAGGCTGTGCATGCTGAATGTGAGTAAATCCCACCGTAATTGTATCCGCATACTTTTCTGCCTTTGCAAGGATTACATCCTCCAGGTAAATAAGTCTTTCCACGATGTCTCTGATTTCCTTCTTAAGATACAGCCTCATGTCGATCTGACACTGGTCGTTTCTGGATCTTGCCGTGTGAAGCTTTTTGCCCACTTCGCCGATGTCTGCAATAAGTCTGCTCTCAATTCCCATGTGAATGTCTTCGTCATTTACGTCAAAGACTATTTCACCGCGTACAATCTTTTCTCTTATTTTTTCAAGACCGTCAATAATCTGTTTTGCTTCATCCTCTGTTACGATTCCCTGACGTCCAAGCATCGTCACATGAGCAATGCTTCCGTCTATATCCTCATTAAACATTCTCTGATCAAAACCGATAGATGCATTAAACTGTTTAACGATATCATCCATCTCTTTTTCAAATCTTCCGCCCCATAAGCTTCCCATTGTTAATTACCTCTCAATCTTACATATATAATCGTTCAGTTCCTCGCCTGTAGCGAACCAAACACCATCTTTTTCCATTATATAATCCAATAAATCTTCAAGCAAGCTAATTCTTCCGGGAGCACCGATTGTTGCCGGATCCAGCTGAAGAACGTAACAGAGACCATACTCATAACAGCCGTCAAATTCATCCTTCCAGTTGGACAGTACCCCGTTGTAATTGGCTATTCTTCCCTGTCCCTTAGGGAATGCAGGGTTGTAGTTAAAGGCGAAGTATGGCAGATCGTAGTTCGCCCAGTGGATAGGAATCTCTCCCAGAATCTCTCCGTTAGATAATCTGTTTACATATGGTCTGTCATCACAGGAAAGATTGCTGGAGTATTCCAGGCCACACTCCTTTGCCAGCATCAAAGTCTTTTCAGTAAGTTCTCCCTCAGGGCTTCTGAAGCCCTTTACCTTATATTCACACACATCGCCTATTGCCTTTAGCCCCTTCTTAATGGCTTCTCTCTGTTCGTCTTCTGATAATAGGGCCATATTTTCATGCTTATATGCAAGGCATCCTATCTCATGGCCTCTGTCATATACACGCTTGACCTCGTCCGAATAATTCTCAGCTATCCAGCCGGGCGTAAAAAATGTACCTTTGATGTTTCTCTCTTCAAGAATACCCAGAATTCTGTCAAGACCTCTGTTCATACCGTACTGTCCCAGTGATAAAGTCTTAGGCTTGTCTATACAGCTCGGATCAATCTGCAGCCAGAAGAGCTCTGCATTTAAATTTACGGTAATAGCTACAGCACATTTAACGCCTTCAGGCCAGTTCATTTTCTCAGAATACATTTTTTACACCTCCTTTGCAACAGAATTAGCTCTGTACCAGTCTGCGATTTCACATCCTGTTGCTACCCATACATCATCTCTTTTTGTTATGTTTTCCAGTAAATATTCAAGAATCTTAATACGTCCCGGTGATCCGATTACCTGAGGATGATTCATAAATGAAATGCAAAGTCCGTATCTGTGATGACCTTCAAATTCCATCATGAAGTTTTCCCGGACCTGTTTGTAACAGGAAATTCTATCCTGTCCACAAGGCTCTGCAGGATACATATTATATGCCATAGCCACGTAATCATCCACTTCCCATTTAGTCGGTATTTCAATAAAGTCGGTTTCTTTGCCATCAATTATCGTTCTGTATGGTCTGTCATCTCCTCGCATAGAGCTGGAATACTCGAAACCTCTCTCATACAGCAGCTTTGGTGTTTCCTCCGACCAGTCTCCCGAAGGAGTTCTAAAGCCTTTCACCTCTCTGCCTATGAGTTCTCTGAATATTCTTTGGGTTTTTTCTATTATTTCAATCTGCTCTTCCACTGTCTTTCCGGCAAATCTCTCATGAGCATATCCGTGATGACCGATTTCATGTCCTGCTTTATCAATTCGCTTTATTACCTCAGGATATCTCTCTGCAGTCAGCCCCGGCACATAGAAT
>JAQXLM010000175.1 GCA_029012125.1 Eubacteriaceae bacterium
TGTGTCTATCGCAGTAAATGCTTTCGTATTCGCATACATTTTGAAGAGAGCAAAAGTATTAAAGAAGAATCCGTGGAAGAACGAAATATTTACGGATACAAAGGATTATATAGAGGCTATGAATCGTGCATAATCTCTAATCATAAAAACAGGGGGTGTACCATTAACGAACACTATTCGTTAATGGGGCACCCCTGTTCTATTGATCAGTTATATGCGGATACTGCACCGGATTCTGTGTTCTCATTCCGTCAAAAAGTATAGAACCCAGGCCTCCTGCTCCTATGGTTGCCGCGATAGCCTTTTTTTAGTTAAATAGTATCTAATTTACATCATTTCTTGCAAGTATTTCTGCCGGTGTCTTTCTCATTACTCTTGCTACCGGCAGTAATCCGGCGATCAGATTAAATACAAAGATTATTCCGAAGCTTATCAGAAATACTGCAGGATTCATCATATAGTTACTTCCAATTCCCGGCAGCTTGCAGACACCGGAAATCATGTAGGCCGTTACTCCCATGCCGGGAAGTGCCGTCAAGGTTGTAAGTGCAACAATTTCACCTGAGAACATTTTGTAAATATCCATCTTTTTCAGGCCTATTGCACGCAGTACGCCTACTTCTTTGATTCTCGACAGGAAGGATGCTCTCAGCATCAGGTAAATTTCTACCAGTGAGATTATCAGAATTATAACTGCAAGGATTACCGATGCAATAATGTTCTTTTTCAGACTGTTATAATAGTCTTCCTTCGTCTTTTCGTAATTGTCGATTACCTTGGTTGTTGAATCATTTGTTATCTTTGATATAGTCGCAGCCTTGTCTGTAGGACAAATGGTCAGGTCGCTTTGCTGTGATGCAAAGTTTATCAAAGCCGTGCGATCGTTTACATATATGGTATCCCTATAATAGCTGCTCTTATAGAAACCTGAAACTGTCAGTTTCTTGCCACCGACCTTGGTCTTGATTGTGCTGCCTATGGCAATTTCCGTCTTCATGCTGTCGGGAACAACTGCCTCGTAGTCTCCCGGTTTTTCTCCTGAAGTCAGCTCGATAACCTTGGTGCGGGATGCGAACTTGTACTGCTGAATTTCCTTCTCACTCATTATAAAGCCTTCTTCCAGACTCACTGCATCCTCTATGCTCTGTCCCGGATTTGACAGCATTATGTCTATTCTCTGTTTCTTGTCAACATATAAGGAAGGACTGCTCTGATCAACTATGCCTACAATTTCAAGGTTCTCAAAGTTTGGAAGGCTGAGTTTTCTGCCGATGAAATCCTCATAGTCCGTCAGGCCTATCATTTTAACCCGTCTGCCTTCAAGCAGGTCATCGATTATCATTCTGTCTACTACGACCTGGTTTTTCTTGATTTTTCCCGTTCCGGCAATGACTGCCTCCTTGTCCACAAGCTTTTCCTCTGACAGTGCACCTGTCAGTGTCACAAAACGGTTAAATGACTGATAGAAATCATCTATAGGCATTGCCATGGTTACATTACCATCCCCCGGCATTACATATTCGATGCCGTCCATTTTCCTGTATTTATCGTAGGTTTTAATTGACACTTTTCCGGTTTTTACTGTAATGTAGTTCTGGTTAGTATCAACAAATTCCCTATCCTCTATATTTGTAATTCCTGCAATATGGCTTACCGAATATATGGTCATCATAGATGCAAGAACAAAGCCTGCAAGGAGTATCTTCTTCAGTACGGAATAGCTGAAAATTCTCTTGTAACTTGCAGTTATCAAAGTCCACAGATTGAATATAGATGTATACTTCGGCTTGTGCTTCTCGTCTGTCAGCTTATCAAAATCAAAATTGTAATCTTCATACACTTCCTTGGAAATCTGCTCATAGTGTCCGTCCACTATGTCTACGACATCTGCACCCTGGCTGATATCGCTGGAAGTTTTGATATAGATGTTGTTGTTCTTTACAACAACCTTGATATTAAGATCTTCGGCAGTGTCGCTGTAAAACTGAATCTTAACGTTGTCCTGCTCCATCTCCTTCTGTACAGGCATATCTTTCAGGAAAATTCTGTTATCAATTCTGTAATCCAGCTTGTTTTCGTGTTCATTTTCTCTATCGCTGACGATTTTACCGTCTACAATTTCGATTATTCTGGATGCGTAGAACTCAGCAACCTCTCTTTCGTGAGTAACCAGTATTACCAGCTTTTCCTTTGAGATGGCTTTGATAATGTTCATTATTGCTATGGTGTTCTTGCTGTCCAGATTTCCCGTAGGTTCGTCTGCAATGATAATCTTCGGGTTCTTTACAAGAGCTCTCGCAATACCCACACGCTGACGTTCTCCTCCTGACAGCATCTTGGCAGGTCTGTTCTTGTATCTTTCCATGCCTACCTGCTGCAGAATGTACATTACACGCTTGTTGATTTCTTCCTTGTTCTTAACGCCCATCATCTTCAGTACGATGGCCACATTATCGAATACAGACAAATCTTCTATAAGATAGAAATTCTGAAAGATATATCCCACGTTCAGTGTTCTGATCTCATCCTTCCTGCCACTTGATTTTGATGTAATCTCCTGGTCGTCGAGGAAAATCTTTCCGCTGTTTACCTTATCCAGTCCTCCGATGGCATTTAACAGGGTAGTCTTACCGCAGCCTGAGTTGCCAAGAAAGGTTACAAGCCCCTTTTCTCCCAGTTGTACGGAGGTGTTGTTAATGGCGTGTATTTCGTTTTTCTTTTTTCTGTTAAAGTATTTATTTACATTCTCTAATCTAATCATCCCTTACACCTCCTCTTTGTATGCGTTCATCGCTGTCTTCTTAAACAACGCCTTGGAGAAACGTCCTGCAAGAAGTATGGACATCGCTATGATTACCACATAAATGATAACGCAATCTACAGGATTCAGGAATCCTACTATCTGAATCAGATAGTTTACCCGTATGAAGCCGGCCTTAACAAGTGCAACCAGACCCATACAGATTAGGAACGCAATGTTGGCAACTGTAATAACCTCTACCTTGATCAGGTTTGAGCAGTCCCCCTTGGTGCCACCAAGCATTCTTATAGTCGAATAGTATATGTTTCTTGATTTCAGAATCAGCTTCATAATGAAGTATGTTATGAAGAATAGCACAATCAAAGTAAACGCAAGTACAAGCATCATTATTGTCTTCAAAATTGTATCCGCTTCTTCTGAGTACTTTACCAGACCGTCCCTTACATAGAAACAATTGTATCCCAGTTCTTCTATTTCTTTAATGGTCTCTCTAACCAGCTTTCTGTCCTTCACCATTACGCTGGACTGGTAGTTGCCCTTCTCAAACATCTTTCTGTAATCTTTAGGATTCATGTATGTGAATCCTTCTACATCATCAAAGTTCTTTGCGCCGAGAAGGTACTCACAGTTGTCTCTTGTAACTACGGAGTACACGCTGAATTTATATGTATCATCAAAGTATTTGCTCTTATTCCTTATTGTAAGTTCCTGTCCGATTGGCCAGTATTCGCTCATGGATGATATGCCTTCGCCGATTATTACACTTCCTTCAGGCACATCTTCAGATGTCTTCAGGTACAGACCCTCAATATCCATGCCTGCATACTTTCCGGTCTGCTGACTGTACCCCTTCAGAGCATTATATCTGATCTGATTCATACCTTTGTCTGTCAGGCAGAAGTATCCTTCACAGTATCCTACGCTTTCAACCAGCTCCTCTTCTTCCTCGTCTGTCAAATATCCGTATCCGACGATTTTGACCTTTCCGTCAATCATGGACTCGCCTGTATAATCGTTTGAAAGGGTTGCCTTCTTATCTAAGGCAGAGTCTATAACATCCTGAGCATAGCCCTCCTTAGGAATCATTACTACTACTTCTTTTGCGGTCTCCGGCTCTCTTCCTACTTCGATTCTGCCCTTAAAGTCCTTCATTGGCGTAATTTTACCCATAATCCAGAATTCAGAATCATCACTGATATATCCCAAAGAATCCAGACTGATATCATTCTTCACTATGGTATCTACGTTGGACACTGCCTTCAGTTTCTTGTAGTCCTCTTTTGTGAACACTTTTTCATCAGGCTTAGTCACGAGGATACGTTCTTTCCGTACATCTTTAAAGAATTCGTTATATCCTGAATCCATAGAGTCCTGAGAATTCATGGTAGCGGTATATGATGAAATTATTCCACCGCACAGGAATACGAATACTGCAAGCATGAGCAGAAACTTTGCCGGTATGTTAAAGGTATTCCTGATACCCAGTTTAACTGTATTCTTGGCAGTCAAAGTGTCTGATATTGCTTCCTGAATATCTCCGCCATCAAAGTTCTCAGCCTGGTCCTGCTGGCTCAGCTTCTTATCTTCCACGATTCTGCCGTCGTGCATGGATATCTTTCTTGTAACGTATTTTTCAACCTGATCGTAATTGTGAGTTACAATAATGATCAGCTTGTTCTTTGACAGGTTGTGGAGCAGTTCAATTACTTCTGCTGCTGACTGGCTGTCCAGATTTCCTGTAGGTTCGTCGGCAACGATTATAGGTGTTTCCTTTGCCAGTGCTCTCGCGATTGCCACTCTCTGCTTCTGTCCCCCTGAAAGCTTTGATGCCTTAGTTTTCTCGTATTCGGTCAAACCTACCTTGGCAATGATGTCGTGTACCTTCTCCTCCACATCCTTGCTGTCACATCCACTCATCAAAAGGCTCAGCTCCACGTTCTGGTACACTGTGTAGCTGTTAATCAGATTAAAGGTCTGAAAGATATTTCCTATATATTTCTTTCGGTAACCTTCCAGGTCCTCTTTTGTATATCCGCTGGTAGCACTTCCGTTGACATACATTTCTCCCTCTTCATAGGAGTCAAGGCCTGATATTACATTCAAAAGCGTAGATTTTCCGCTTCCGCTCTCGCCTGTAATCGCTACAAATTCTCCAATCCCAAGTTCCAGGTCCACCTTGCTGAAGCCTGTTGCTACAACACCGCCGGACGAATAGAACTTAGATACTTTCTCAAGCTTTAACATGCTCTCGTTCTTCCCCTTTCTTTAGAATCTAGTTGAATTATACAATCTTTACCATTAATAAGTCTACAATTATGTTGAGGGATTAATGGAATATTAAGAAATACTTAAGATTTGAATGGTCTTACCTGATTTACCGGATGTACGCGCCGGGAGATTTTCGGACGTCAAATGGCCTAATTCTACTGCATACTCTATTAGTTTTATACATCCGCCGCAAACCGACGTTTTCAAGTGCTTTTACGGCACGAAATGCCGCAAAGTGTTCTTTTTATGAGCATGTGCGGCATGGACTTAACCAACACAAATTGGTAGAACGGAGTTTCAAGTCATAATTAAGTCTAATGTATAGCTAGTATTGCAAAATAAGGAAGTCAGAATTATTCAATTGCACTGTATCCATTACATATCTCCATTATAATGATTAGTTCAGTATATTTATATATTGTCGCGAATACTTATACCGTTACTTCTTATCTAGTATATCCTGCAAAAAAGTCAAATGCCGCAAAACATCTTTTTTTCAGTGTTTTACGGCATTTCGTGCCACTTTTTTTATTTTTTAGCTCGTTTGCGGCAGAAACGCCGCAAACACAATACCAGTCCGGGTTTGCGGCGCTCCTGCCACAAACTTCATTTTCCCACATGGACAGCGGCCGTCGCAGTGCTCCCGCCACTTTCTTATTTTACATAAACCTTAGGTAATCTCTGGCCGAATGCACAGCAGATTTCATAGTTTATTGTTCCTGTTGCATCTGCAATGTCATCTGCAAGAATTGTGTTTACTCCGTCAGATCCCATTACGATTACTTCATCTCCGACTTTTACGTCAGGTACATCTGTTACATCAACCATACACTGGTCCATACAGATATTTCCTGCTACCTTGCATACAACTCCGTTAACGATAACCTTTGCGTGTGCGGAATATGGTCTTGGATAACCATCTGCATATCCCAGTGCAAGAGTTGCGATTTTGGAAGGTCTCTCTGCGATGAATTTTCTTCCGTATCCGCAGGAGAAGCCTACCGGAACGTCCTTAAGGTGAACGATGTTAGCCTTAACAGACATTACAGGCTTAATTGAAAGTTCGTTCTTATCAACTTCTGCTGAAGGATAGCATCCGTAAAGGATGATTCCCGGTCTTACAGCATCGAAGTGAACAGTTGGCAATTCCATAATGGACGCGCTGTTTGCAAGAGTCTTGAACGGGATTTTTACCCCTGCAGCTGTAAGCTCTTCGTAGAATTTGTTATACTTTTCTTCCTGCTGGTGTGAGAAAGTCTTGTCCTCAGCGTCTGCTGTCGCCATATGTGAGAACATTCCTTTGATCTTGAAGTTTGGAAGCATCACAATCTTCTTGATGTCGAAAACAGATAATTCGATTTCATCTGCAAGGTATCCGATTCTTCCCATTCCTGTATCTATTGCAATCAGACCCTCAACAACCTTTCCTGCCTTTGCTGCTGCGTCGCTGATTGCCTTTGCATTTCTCGAATCACATACGACAGGTGTGATATCGTATTCAACAATTATATCTGCATACATATCAGGAGTAAGTCCAAGCATAATAATGTTTTCCTTTGCTCCTGCTTCTCTCAGTGTTATAGCTTCCTGTAATGTAGCAACCGCAAAAATCTTTACGCCGTTCTGTCTCAGTACATCGGCTACAGCAACGCTTCCATGTCCGTAAGCATCCGCTTTAATAACTCCGATGATTTCCTTATCCGGACCGGCCTTGGCTATAATATTCTTTATGTTATAGTCCAGGTTGCTTAAGTTTACTTCAACCCATGCCGGTCTAATAGCTTCTTTGTACATGTCTGTTCGTTCCTTTCTTTATGTTATTTAATTTACTACAGTTTGTCTAATCCTTAACAATTATAGCACTTCAATATGTGCAATTCAACCCGTGAACATAATGAAATCCCCTCGGTTTTTTCCGAGGGGATTTCATTATGATCTACTGATACTAAGCTTCTTTCTTTAGTTCAATAGGGGCGACGTTGTTTTCTTTAATTTCACCGCGAGCGATTTTTACAAGCTTTGCACCCAGCTTCATTGCCTTGGTGTTAAGCTCTTCTGTTCCCTTTGGAATATGGTTCAAAACTGCTTCTTCCAGTGATTTGACTGAAGCCAGCTTCAGAGCTTCATTTACCGCTCCTACGGAAATGATGTTTGCCGCCATCGGGTTTTTGATAACCTCCTTAGCAGAGCTGATAATCGGCAGGGAAAGGACCTCGTTTCTGTCTCTTATTCTTGCAGGTACATTGATGCTGTCATCTACTACGATTACGGTTTCCTTATCAATGTTTTTCACATATTTGTTGAAAGAAACCTGTGTTAAGGATAAAAGTAAAGTTGGAAGTGTTACCTTTGTGTAAGTAATCTTGTCATCATCGATGATGGTTTCTGCCTTACACATTCCTCCTCTGGCTTCAGGACCATAGGACTGGGACTGTACTACATTCTTACCGTCCAGATATGCGGCTTCAGCCATTATAATTGTTCCAAGGATAACTCCCTGGCCACCGGAGCCTGTAAATCTTAATTGTTCTTTAGCCATTATTTTTTACCTCCAGCTTTTTCAATGATTTTGTCATATAGTTCAGTGTATTCAGGTAATGTCTTTCTAGACATTTCACCGATAAGGATTTTACCTTCTAACTGTTCAGGTGTCATCTTTGCTGCCTTTCTGGTGTCTATGCAGTTTTCCTCCTGCCAGTGCATCATCTTTACAGCGCTGCCTTTTTTGTTCTTGCGTCCATAATATGTAGGACAGATGCTGACTCCTTCAATAAGTGAGAATCCCTTATTTTTAATACCCTCTTCAATAAGCTTAACTGCCTGTGGAACATGGTAACAGTCACATCTTGCTGTATACGTAGCACCTGCAACCTCTGCCAGCTTAGGAATATCAAAATCTCCATCGATGTTTCCGTAAGGCGCGGTTGTTCCCTTTTCTCCTGTTGGTGTAGTAGGGGAATACTGTCCGCCTGTCATTCCGTAGATATTGTTGTTAAATACTACTACCGTTAAATCTATATTTCTTCTTGCTGCATGAATCAGATGGTTTCCTCCGATTGCCGTAGCGTCTCCGTCACCGGTAATAACGATGACATGCATTTCCGGCTTGGCCATTTTGATGCCTGTTGCGAAGGCAATGGCTCTTCCGTGAGTTGTATGCAGTGTGTTGTAATTCATATAGCCTGCGGCTCTGGACGAGCATCCTATACCGCTTACGATGCAAACCTTTTCTCTTTCAAGGCCAAGGTTTTCAATAGCCTGACAAACGTCCCTCATCAGGATACCGTGACCGCATCCCGGGCACCAGATATGAGGAAGTCTTTGTGTACGCATTGTATTTTCAACTAATTTACTTGGCATTTCTTATTCCTCCTCTGCAATTTTGTCATAGATTTCATCAGGTGTTATGGTTGTTCCGTCAACCTTACCGATGAATTCAACCTTAGTATCACCTTTGATAATACCCTGCACAGTGAGGAGTACCTGACCGTAGTTATGCTCTACAACTATCAGTCTCTTAAGCTGTTTTGCCCGGTTAACCAGCTCGAATTCAGGGAACGGCCATATAGTTACAGGTCTGAACATTCCAACCTTGTAACCATCTTCTCTTGCCATTCTGATAGCTTCCTGAACAGCTCTTGTAGTTCCGCCGTAGCAGACGATTCCGATTTCGGCGTCTTCCATATTTTCCTCTTCATACTCCAGAATTCCGCTGTATTTGTAAATTTTGATCTTTTCCATCAGACGGGCATTTTCCGAACCGGCAATCTGATTGTCGTTGGTTGGGAAACCTGTTTCATCGTGGAACAGGCCGGTAATATTGTAAAGATTTCCATCGCCGAAGGATGTCATGTGTGGTACATACTGACCTTCGCCCAGTGCATACGGCATGGAATTAATCATGTTTGTGTTTCTGTTGTGAATTTCCAGTTCTTCTGTAGGAATAAGCTCGCAGCCTTCTCTCATGTGACCAACGATTTCATCCATAAGCAGAATTACGGGAGTTCTGAATCTCTCAGCCAGGTTAAAAGCTCTGACAGTCTGATTGTATGTATCCTGAACGGAACAAGGTGAAATAGCAATTACCGGATGGTCTCCGTGAGTTCCCCATTTTGCCTGCATTACGTCTCCCTGAGACGGTGATGTAGGAAGGCCTGTGGAAGGACCTGAACGCATTACGTCGACGATAACGATAGGAATCTCAGCAATAGTTGCGTATCCGATGTTTTCCTGTTTCAGCGAAAATCCGGGACCGGATGTAGCTGTCATAGCCTTCAGGCCGGCAACAGATGCACCTAATGCCGCAGCAATTCCCGCAATTTCGTCTTCCATCTGCATGAACTTTCCTCCTACCTGAGGAAGTCTGACAGCACTTCTTTCTGCAATTTCTGTAGATGGAGTAATAGGGTAACCTGCATAGAATCTCATTCCTGCTGCAATTGCTCCTTCTACACATGCTTCATTTCCCTGAAGCAGCTGGAATCTTTTCTGTTTCTCTGCCATTTATATCGTCTCCTTTTCTACCCAGATTGCATAGTCAGGACAGCGCTGTTCGCAAAGTCCGCAATGGATGCAGTCATCAGGATTCTGGATTACTACTTTTTCTTTTTCTAACGCAAGTACATGTTTCGGACAGAACTCAACACAATATCCGCAGCCCTTGCACCATGACGGATTTGTGAGAAGCTTTTTTCCATCAGCCATTTTTCGTTCACCTCTTAATTAGTTTTGTTAATATTTTCTACTTACAGACTATAGCATAAATAGGATTATATGCATCGCAAAATACAAAACTAGAACAATTATACATTTTTTTCCACAAAAACGCAAAAAACCCTGTACACATTCCCTTTATTATGCTAAAGAGTTATAGTGTAACAGGGTATTCAGGCTCAAAAAAACATTTTTGACTGTACCGTTCGCATATTTATTCAATTATATGTATTTTATGTACTTTTCGAATCCGTACAGCAGATTATCTCTGTTGTGGCAGTCTGAATTGAGAATAAACCGGTATCCTCTTCTTCTGATTTCCTCGATTACATCATTAGCCGGGTAGGCCTCTGTTCGGTAGCCTCTTGCCATAGCCCCGGTGTTTATCTCGAACCTGACAGCGTCCTTGCCCACGCCTGCTTCCTCTAATGAGCTGTCAATGTCATCCAGTGCCTTCATATATGCTCTCACATATCTTTCGTCGCAGGTATCAAAGAGAACATTTCCCTCATTAAACTTGGTTATCAGGTCAAAGTGCCCAATGATGTCACAGCCTGTCCTCCTGTAAACATCTCCTACGTTCTTGAAGTAATCCTCTGCTATGGCATAGTAATCCCCACTGTAGTATTTTTCCACAGCTTCAGTAAAGCTTTCCTTGCCCTCATCGATTACTATATACTTATCATCCTTATATACATAGTGAACGGAACCGATAACATAATCAAACTGGCTAACATCTTCCTTACTGTAATAATCGTGCTCTATTCCTGCCAGGATTTCGATATCTTTACCGTACATACAGCGCAGCCTTTTTATTTCCCTTACATATTCATCAATGTCATCCTTCAGCATGCAGTAGGATTCGTCAAAGTCAGTATACCCGTGTCCGGAAAATCCCAGCTGGGGACATCCTAATGAAATGGCTTTGATGACCATTTCTTCCATGGTGTCATTTCCGTCGCACAAAACTGAGTGTGTATGATAATTTGAAAGGCTGTTTTTCGTCTGCTTAAACTCAATCATTATACCATTTTCTCCTGTTTTACCTTGTGGTCGATAATATGTCTGGATGCAAGTTCTCTGTGAACATCTTCAACAGTAATTCCCATTTCTACCATGAGAACCATTGCATGGTAAGCAAGATCTGCCAGCTCATAGATTGTTTCTGCCTTATCTCCTGCCTTTGCCGCGATTATAACCTCAGTGTTTTCCTCGCCTACCTTTTTCAGGATTTTATCTATACCCTTTTCAAAAAGATAAGTGGTGTAAGAGCCCTCCGGACGTTCCTCGTTTCTGCCCTCAAGCAGCTCATACAGACCCTGAAGACTGAACTCGTTCAGCTCATCACTCTGCCACAGAGGGTTTTCAAAGCAGGAGTCGTTGCCCAGATGACATGCCGGCCCGTCCTTCTCAACCACTACAACAAGAGCGTCGTTATCACAGTCGCTTGTAATGGAAACGATGTGCTGATAGTTACCGCTGGTATCACCCTTCAGCCAAAGCTCCTGTCTGGAACGTGACCAGAAGCAGGTAAGCCCTCTTTCCATGGAAATCTCCAGACTTTCTCTGTTCATATATGCCAGGGTCAAAACCTTTTTCGTTACGGAATCCACTACTATTGCGGGAATAAGACCCTTTTCATCAAACTTTAATTCATCAATATTAACCATTGCTATAACCTCACTAAGATATTATTATCATCCAGTTCTCTTTTCAGTTCGTCAATTGTCACTTCACCGAAGTGGAATATAGATGCGGCAAGTCCTGCGGAAATCTTCGGCACTTTATTGAAAAGCTCCACGAAATCCTCCTTGCAGCCTGCACCGCCTGATGCGATTACAGGTACATTTACCGCCTGGCAGACAGCCTGCAGCATTTCCAGATCAAAGCCTTCTTTTACCCCATCTGTGTCTATGGAGTTGACAACAACCTCTCCGGCTCCTCTTGCCACGCAGTCCTTAATCCACTGAATGGCTTCAATTCCGGTGTTCTCCCTTCCTCCCTTTGCGAATACTGTAAACCTTCCGTCAACTCGCTTTACATCTACGGACAGAACTACACACTGATTTCCGTATTTCTTTGCGGCCTCTGAAATAAGCCCGGGATTTTTTATGGCTCCCGAATTTACACTGACCTTATCGGCCCCGCATTTTAACACTCTGTCAAAGTCTTCAATTGTATTGATTCCGCCACCGACGGTCAGCGGAACAAAGATGGTAGATGCCACCTCTCTCAAAATATCTGTAAAAAGTGCCCTCTCCTCGAATGAGGCTGTAATATCGTAAAAAACCAGCTCATCTGCGCCGTTGTCGGAGTAGTATCTTGCCAGCTCTACGGGAGATGAAACGTCGTTCAGCCCTTCGAACTTAACGCCCTTTACCACTCTGCCGTTTTTTACATCCAGGCACGGGATTATTCTCTTTCTGATCACTTTGATACCTCTATTGCTTCTTCTAAATCAATTGCACCTGTGTAGTAAGCTTTTCCGATTATTGCACCGTGCAGGTTCATGGCTCTAAGCTCCCGCACGTCCTCCATAGTGGACACTCCTCCGGATGCAACTATATTCATGGAGTATTTCTCAGATAACTGTCTGTACAGCTCAAGGTTTGTACCTCTCATGGCTCCGTCTCTGGAAATATCGGTACAGATTACCGTATCTATGCCCAGCTTCTGCATTTTTTCCATAAACCGGTCAAGGGTGTATGGGGATTTTTCCAGCCAGCCTTTAATTGCAACATAGCCGTCTTTTATGTCAGCGCCTACTGCTACCTTTGATCCGTACTTTGATGTAGCGGCTATGAGAAATTCCTCGTCTGTAACTGCCGCCGTACCCAGTATAACACGTGAAACCCCTGAATCAAGGTATTTTTCCACTGTTTCCATAGTCCTGATTCCGCCACCGATTTCGACGAAAAGTCCCGTTTCCTCTGCTACCTTTTTTACAATTTCCAGGTTGGGAGTGGTTCCGTCCTTGGCGCCCTCCAGGTCTACCATATGAATACGAGTAGCACCCTTCCTCTTGAAATCCTCAGCTATTTCCACAGGGTTTTCACTGTATACGGTCATCTTCTCATAGTCACCCTTCAGAAGTCTGACCGCTTTTCCTTCATATAAATCTATGGCAGGATAAATTACCATATTACACCTCCTGAAATGCCTTTAAAATATCCAGTCCGATTTTTCCGCTTTTCTCAGGGTGAAACTGGCAGCCCATTACATTTCCCTTCTGCACTGCAGCGGTAATGGGAATTCCATAGTCTGACGTTGCAATCAGGCTATCGCTGCAATCAGTCACGTAATATGAATGGACGAAATACACACAGTCTCCGTCTTTAGTGTTTTTCAGCAGTGTGTTCTCTCCGCATATATTCAGACTGTTCCATCCCATATGAGGAATGTTCAGTTCATATGGGATTCTTCCTTCCATAGAGACAACATCACCCTTCAAAAGTCCCAGACCCTGATGAACGCCGTACTCATATCCTTTTTCAAACAGAATCTGCATTCCAAGGCATATACCCATCAGAGGCTTTCCCCTGCCCGCTTCTTCTATTACAACCTTGTCCAGGCCTGTCCCTCTCAGCTTGTCTATGGCATCACCGAAAGCGCCTACGCCCGGCAGTATGATTCTGTCACATTTTTCTATCAGCTTTGGGTCAGATGTAATCACCGTCTCTGCTCCTATATATTTCAGAGAAGATTCCAGTGAAAACAGGTTCCCAACGCCGTAATCAATTATACCTATCATCTTCTATCTTTCCTATCCTAATATTCCTTTAGTTGACGGTAACTCATCCCTTGCCTCCACGTCGATGGAGCATGCACTTCTCATGGCTCTGGCCACTGCCTTGAAAGAGCCTTCGATAATGTGGTGTGAGTTTTCCCCTGCCAGCTGTTTAACATGAAGGGTTATGCCGGCTTCCCTTGCAAAGGCAATGTAGAATTCCTTGCACAGTTCAGTATCAAAGTCTCCAACCTTCTCCGCAGGTATCTCCAGTGAAATATACGCTCCCCCTCTTCCTGAAATGTCCAGAGCCGCCATTATCAAAGTCTCATCCATAGGAAGAACTATGTCCCCATATCTTTTGATGCCCATTTTGTCATCCAGAGCTTCTCTGAAAGCTCTGCCAAGACATATTCCTATATCTTCAATGCTGTGATGATAGTCAACATCCACGTCACCCTTGCATGTAACATCCAGGTCAAATCTGCCATGCTTTGCAAACAGGGTCAGCATATGGTTCATAAAACCACAGCCTGTATCACATCTGCTTTTTCCTGTGCCGTCTATGTTTAGAGACAGTTCAATCTTTGTTTCTCCGGTTTCTCTTTTTATCTTTATTTCTCTCATGGCGTTCTCCCTTTTTTATCCTATAGTATCCAAGAGTTCTTTGATTCCGGTAATCAAAGTTTCCATCTGTTCTCTTGTTCCTATGGTAATTCTGTTGAAATTCTTAATCCTTTCCTTGTTGAAGTGCCTTATCAGAATACCCTTCTCTTCCTTCAGTCTCAGATACAGCTCCTCGCCGGAAATCCTGTCGCTTTCGGCGAAGATGAAGTTGGTCCTGGAATCTGTTACACGAAAGCCCAGGTTCTTCAGCTGCTGAGACGCGTACTCTCTGTTTTCCTGTATGATTTTACAGTTGTTCATATAGTACTCGTTATCTTCTGCCGCGGCTACTGCAATTGCTCCCGATAAGCTGTTTATGTTATACGGATTAGATGCGAATCTCAGAGTATTTAAATCCTTTATTATTTCCTCATTAGCAATTGCAACTCCCAGTCTTGCTCCTGCAAGGGATCGGGATTTTGAAAATGTCTGAGAAACAATCAGGTTATCGTACTTATTTATAAGCTGAATGCAGCTTTCTGCTCCGAAATCCACATAAGCTTCGTCTATGATAACTATGTTGTCCGGATTAGATGATACAATTTTCTCGATTTCCTCTATGGTAAGAGCAATTCCCGTAGGTGCGTTTGGATTAGGGATGACTATTGTCTTCCCTATTCCCATATAATCCTCAGGGTTTATGGTTAAGTCTTCTCCTAAGGGAATTTCCTCATATGGAATTCGATTAAAGTCGGCAACGGATGTATAGAATCCGTATGTAATGTCCGGCATTACCAGTGGTGCATTCTCATCTGCATATGCCATAAAAGCCAGATTCAAAACCTCGTCTGAACCGTTGGTTATCATCAGCTGCCCCGGTTTAACCTTCAGCATCCCGGCCATTGCCCATATTATTTCCGTGCTCTCAGGATCAGGATAAAGCTGCAGTCTGTTCAGTCTGTCCTCCACACTTTTGACAGTTTTTTCAGATGGAGGAAAGGGAGATTCGTTTGTATTAAGCTTAAGATATCTTCTGTCCTTTGGCTGTTCACCCGGTGCATAAGGAATCAGATTTGAAAATTTCTTTGAAAAATATCTGCTCATGACTTTTACTTATCTCCTTCTTCAACCTGCTCCTTAATCAGGCTGATTATTCTCTTGATTTCAGCTGTTTTAAACTTGAAATTAGCCTTGTTGCTTATCAGTCTGGCACTGATGGGAAGTATTTCCTCGGTAATTACCAGATTGTTTTCTACAAGGGTTGTTCCTGTCTCTACGATATCCACTATAACATCAGATAATCCCAATATAGGTGCCAGCTCTACAGATCCGTGGAGCTTGATGATATCTATATCTCTTCCCTGTTTTCTGTAATATGCAGAGGCGATGTTCTTAAACTCTGTGGCTACTCTCAGAGTCTTCTCTCCATCGTCATAGAAATCCTCCATGGCTGCCACACACATGCGACAGTTTCCCAGCTTCAGGTCAAGGAGTTCATATACTTCAGGTTTTCTTTCCAGAAGTATATCTTTTCCTGCGATCCCTAAATCAGCAACTCCTCTTTCAACGTACACAGGTACATCTGATGGCTTGACCCAGAAGTATCTAACTCCCTTGTCTTCATTTTCAAATATGAGTTTTCTGCCTCTGTCTCTCATATCACTGCATTCAAAACCTGCTTTCTCAAACAGGTCGTATACTCTTTCTCCCAGTCTTCCTTTAGGAAGGGCTATATTTATCATTTATTGTGTCTCCCTTCTCATATCTATTATTGAATCGTATCTTAATTTCTTTGGTATTGTCTTCTGTACTGAAACGGAGCAGCCTTCGCTTATGAGCCTTCTGCTTTCAGCTGCTACTTTAACTATATCCTCTTCATTATCATATAGAATCAGATAGTCAAGGCTTCCCTTAGGTCCCTTGTTTTCTCCCAGCATTTCCAGATGATTCAATGTGATTCCAAAGCCTATTCCTCTGGACTCCTTGTTCATCTTTTCCAGAAGCTTGTCATACTGTCCACCTGCGAGAATGTTTTCGCTGATGCCTTTGATAAATCCCTGGAAAACAATGTTGTTGTAATAATCCATATCGTTAACTATGGAGAAATCCACAACAAAGTTATCCTTATATGGAGTATCCTTAATTATCTGATACAGTGTCTTTATTTCCTCCAGTCCCTCGACAGCTTCCTCGGAAGTGCACAGCAGGGAAAGCTGAGGAAGTATTTCCTCTATTCTGCCGTAAAGAGATACGAAACTGCACAGACGCTGCGCTGCAGCTTCCGGAACACGATACTTCATGCACAGCTTTTCAATATCATGGGCATTCTTAGCTTTTATGTAGTTAAGTGCTTTTCGGGTAAATTCGCTGTCAGTACATGTTTCCTGCAATATGCTGTTCAAAATCCCCAGATGGGAGATGCTTATTACGAAATCGTCAGCTATCTTTGCCAGACTTTCTCCTGCCAGCAGCAGTGTTTCTGAAATGTCGAAAAGATCCAGGTCTCCGACGCATTCAAGGCCTACCTGTTTAATTTCTCTTATCTGCCTGCTGCTTCCGTATGCTCTGTAAACGGATTCATCATAGTATACTCTCTGTTTAACTCCCGGTATAAACTCGTTATTCTTGATTATTGAAAGGGTAACGTCCGGTCTCAGGGCCATCAGTTTTCCGTTTGTATCATAGAAGGTGGCAATTCTGTCTGCCATGAGAAAATCCTTGTTCTCTATGTAGAATTCATATTCCTCAAACTTGTTCATTTTATGGGGAAGAAACCCATGCTTTCTGTACAAAGCTCTTAAAGTCAAAATGGCTCTCTCTTCGTTTCTCAGCAGTTTTTTACTAATCATTTTCCTGTTCTCCTCCCTCATTCGCTTTATTGCTTTAATGCTTTAACGCACGAAAGCAATGCAGGTTTTTATTATATAATTTAATTGTGTGAATGTCAACCCTTTTCACAATTAAAATAGGCTTTATTTAGTAGTTTTTCACAAATTTCTGTTCTTCCGTCTTTTGTTGCAATTCTTTTAACAGGAATATATCTGCAACAGTTTTTGGAAGTGTGCAATAACATAAAAAAATTAACGATAAACATTAAAAAGTTATTGACAAAGATTATTTGATGGGTTATATTATGGGCATAACGATAAACGTTAAATATTTTATGTTTAATATAGGAGGAATTGATATGGATTCTAAAACACTTTCCAAATTTCATAAGTTCGGTAATGTGGGTAAGGTTATAATGACTGTTCTTACGGTAATTGCTATTATAGCCACTATTATGTGTGCGGTGGCAACAGGTTTTGTTTCTTCACTTCCCAAGGATGCATTGACTGTTCGCGTTACCAATAATGCCGAATTCAGAATTAATGAGAGCAATTTCCAATCACTGTGGGGAATATTGGTGGACAGCTTATCCTATTCCGTAGATTCAGATCCGGAGGAAATGCTAAGCGAAGATGGCAGCATCTTCACACCGCCTGAAAATCAGGATTTTAATGCACATATTTCATTTTTCAACCAGACCTATTCATCAGCAAAGTTCTATTCCGATGGCAATACCAGGGTAATGGAAGCAAAGTCAGAGCCGGCTGATTACCGTTCTTCTGATCTGGTGTCAGTCCTTATTTTCCTGACATTATACCTTGCCTCCGGTGCCGTAGCTTTGTTCATGCTGAGAAGACTGTTTGCAGTCCTTGCACAATGTGATTCACCATTCCGTGAGGATCTGATCAGGAAGATGAAGGCCTTCGCTTTTTCACTTCTGCCTGTTGCAGTCTTTGGCACTATAGGCGATACACTATCATCTGCCTTTCTTTCTGCAGGAAAAAACATCGATATACGTATTCAAGGGGGTATTATAATAGCTTTTGCCGTAACAATGTGCTTGGTAACGGTATTTAAGTACGGTGTTCAGCTGCAGAAGGAATCTGACGAAACTTTATAAGGGAGGGACCATATGGGACACATAGTTTTAAGACTGGACCGTGTGATGGCGGACAGAAAAATGAGCCTGAACGAATTATCGGAAAGGGTCGGTGTGGCTAATGTTAATCTTTCTAAAATGAAAAATGGCCATATAAGCGCTATCAGGTTTTCTACATTAGCTGCCATATGCGATGTCCTGGATTGTCAGCCGGGTGATATATTGGAATACAGTCCTGAAGATAAAGAATGATATGCTCTGACGATAAAACGACCGTCATCTCTCTTCCGAGAATTGGCGGTCGTTTGTTTTCTATATTACTATTCTTTTCCGTTCCAGCAGTAAGTACACAGTTTGCATGGTTCAACACCTGTAGCGGCAAGGAGTTCATCCAGCCTCTGGAACTTCAGGCTGTCAAAGTTGAGTGTTTCTCTCATAAGCTCAACCATGTTTGCATACTGCTCTGTGTTAGGGTCAGCATACAATGCCAGTGTTTCTTCCGGAATGTCAACGATTTCACCTATATCGTCAGGGTTAGCGGTAGCTTCTCCACCCAGGCCTTCCAGTTCTCTGATACATCTTCTTGACAGAAGCTCCATGTCGCTTACACTTCTGGAGAAGTTCAGATACTTGCATCCGTACATAATTGGCGGACAGGCACTTCTGACATGAATTGCTTCAGCTCCGTTATCAATCAGATAGTTTACTGTTTCAGACAGCTGTGTTCCTCTTACGATGGAATCATCAATAAGAACGAATTTCTTACCTTTGATAAGCTTAAACACAGGGATAAGCTTCATCTTGGCAATAACATTACGCGCTTTCTGGCTCTGAGGCATAAAACTTCTTGGCCATGTTGGCGTATATTTGATAAGAGGTCTGGCATATCGGATTTTGGACGCGTTTGCGTATCCCAGCGCGTGGGCAATACCACTGTCAGGCACACCTGCAATATAGTCTACGTCCATATCTCCGTCCTGTCTTGCCATGCTTTCACCGTTTCTGTTACGAACCAGCTCTACGTTTTTTCCTTCATAGATGGAAGGAGTATATCCAAAGTAGGACCACAGGAAGGTACATACTCTCATCTTGTCACCCGGAGGCACCACCGTCTCGTCCCGGTCAGCTGTTATATGTACGATCTCTCCCGGTCCAAGCTCTCTTTCAAATTCATATCCTATATTGATAAAGGCAAAGGACTCACTGGCTGCGCATTTACCATGATCATTCCTACCTATTATCAAAGGTGTTCTGCCGTACTTATCTCTTGCGGCATACATGTCACCTTCTTCTGTCAGAACAAGCATAGTGCATGACCCGTCAATCTTTTCCTGCGCCAGTCTGATACCGTCAACCAGTGTTTTCCCTGTTGAAATAATGGATGCTACCAGCTCAGTGTTATTGATAACACCTTTACTCATAGACATGAACTGACCACCGGTTCTTCTCAGTATTTCTTCAACCAGTGCCTGCTTGTTATTGATTCTTCCGACTGTTGTAATAGCGTAATTACCATGTGAGCTTCTGACAGTTAAAGGCTGTGGCTCGCCGTCACTGATCGCTCCTATTCCTGCATGTCCTTCCATATCCTCGATTTCTGCCTCGAATTTACTTCTGAAAGGATTGTTTTCAATGTTATGAATTGCTCTGTTGAATCCATTCTTTTCAAGGATACACATTCCGCCTCTCTTTGTTCCCAGGTGTGAATGATAGTCTGTTCCAAAGAAAATATCCATAACACAATCTGATTTTGATACAACTCCAAATACGCCGCCCATGGCCTGACTGCCTCCTCTCTTACTCTCAAAAAAAATACCTTTTTATTATATCAAAAATTCTAACTTTGTAAAACTAATATTTTATGAAAATACAAAACCGCACAACACTGTGGCTGTGCGGTCTCAGTATTCCGGTTTTAGAATGGGTTAATCAGAGTATATACACGAACTGCGAATACAGCTGCTGCTACCCACATTACTACAGGAACGTCCTTTGCTTTCTTAGTTAATACCTTCAGGATAACCCATGAAAGGATACCGAACATGATACCGTTAGCAATTGAATATGTAAATGGCATCATGATAAGTGCAAGGAAAGCTCCAACTGTGTCTGCGATATCTCCGTCAAAGCTGATATTTTTTACGGCACCGATCATAAGCAGACCAACCCATACCAGGGCAGGAGTAGTTGCAAATGATGGTATTGCAAGGAATATAGGTGAAAAGAACAGTGCAACGATGAACAGTACTGCTGTTGAAACTGCAGTCAGACCTGTTCTACCACCGTTTGCTACACCTGCACTTGATTCAACGTAGCTTGTTACTGTGGATGTACCCATGCAAGCACCTACGATTGTACCAACTGCGTCAGCCATCAGAGCACCCTTAGCACGAGGAAGATTTCCGTCCTCATCCAGAAGGTCTCCCTTGGAAGCTACACCGATAAGTGTTCCAACTGTATCGAAAAGGTCAACGTATAAGAATGAGAATACGATAACCACGAAATCTATAATATGGGATCCAATCCAATGGAAGTCAAAAGCAAACCATGTTGGTGCAACAGGGATGAAGCTTGCTCCGCTCAGGCTTGGGAATAAAGAGTATGCTCCTACTTCAGGATCTACAACATACCATCCGATTGCCTGGGCAATCATTCCAAGTACCCATGTTGCAAGAATACCGATAAGGATATATCCCTTAACATTGAAATGATATAGAACTGCAACTATAATCAATCCAATCATAGCCAGTACAAACTGAGGTGATGCGAATGATCCAAGGTCTACAAGTGTGGATGCGCTTCCGATTACGATTCCGGCACCTTTCAGACCGATCAGAGTAATGAATAGTCCGATACCTGCTGTGATAGCGTATTTCAGGTTAGCGGGAACATCGTTAACCAGTCTTTCTCTGAAGTTACAGAATGAAAGCAATACGAAAACGATACCTTCAACCAATACTGCTGCCAGTGCGATCTTGTACGGATCTGTTACACCGGCTTCTGCCAGAGGGATGCATACTGAATAAGCAAAGTATGCGTTAAGGCCCATGCCTGATGCCAATGCTACCGGATAGTTGGCAAAGAATGCCATAAACAATGTAGCGATTGCTGCTGATACTGCTGTAGCGGTAAATACACTTGCGCTGTCAAGACCTGCTGCTGCCAGCATGCTTGGGTTTACTGCAAGAATATAAACCATTGACAGGAACGTAGTAGCACCGGCAACAACTTCGGTTTTCACATCAGTACCATGTTCCTTAAGTTTGAAAAACTTCTCCATGATTCTTCTCCTTTATTAAAAAAACAAATAACGACATTTATATTATATATCGTTTTTTTGCAATATCAACCCCCAAAAAAGCCTCAACCCCATCGTTTCAGCCAAACGATGAGGTTGAGTTATTATCATATAAGTCTATTCGAAGATTTCAAAAGTCCATCTGGATGCCAGAGATTCCGGCATCATCCCTTTAAGGATTTCTCCATCTCTCATTAATCGCTTGTCACCTAAATGATAAAATTCGAATACTCCCTCTCCGTTGTTGTATCCAAATTGGAACTCTATATCTTCTTCAGGCATATACGGGAAAACAGGTACAATGTGTTCGTCAATCTCCCATACCACGTCTTGTCCGTTTTCCTGCGAATTATCAATTATCCACTGCTCGTTTTTCTCGAACCATTCCCAAAAAGCCTCTGCAGCTTCTGTATTCATTTCTCCTTTTCTAGCAAATAAATTGAACATTTTGTACTCCTTTCTTGTCTATAATAAATATTCTAGCTCTATTTATTTTACCATATTCTTCACTCCGCAGTAAAGTCTCTCTTTTTTCTCAGCGTTTACTGTCAAGCTTATTAGTTCAGACTGTTTTCCAATTGAAGAAAAATCAGCAATATTTCTACAATTATCTTTTCAAGGGTCTCTAAATTTAAGAAAGCTTTTATGCCTGACAAATTCGTAGCTTGCATAGAAGTGTATTCTGTTTTAATCACCGAAGGCATTAGTATAAAATCATTAAATAGGCTACCTCTAGGTCATTTAGCAAAAGCAATTCTTTTAAACTTTTGGACTCATTATACTTTACGATTCGTTTTATACTTGCTGAAAGCTGCTCTAATGATTTAGATTTGCTTATATTTTTCATCGTTTCAATAACATTTATTGTTAAGCTCTTCAAATCAGGTAATAAGCATATACCCTTTACATTTGTTCTTTGATAAATTAATGTTTGTATTCTTTATTGACGAGTATTGCGCTGGAAACCCCCATTCTCGAGTCCATATCCCCCTTAACGGCAGAAACACACATATTCAACACTGTTTTGATTAATAAAATCAAAATATCCTCAAGACGGATTAAGTTAACTACTACTCCTTAATTTGATAGCTTGTAGCCATATCTAGTAGGTTGAATCGTTGTTGTGTCTATCTCTCCTTCTCGAAAACATTTCTAATTCATCCTATCAATTAAATCTATATATTTCCCTGTGTGAATATCTATTTATTCTCATACCACCACGAGATTTTTTCGATGCATTTATAATAATTTTTCGCCCAGGACTATTAATTTTATTTAGATTCAAACTGTTAGAAACTCCTCCATCTTTTATTATCCTTAAATGCTCTTGCATAAAGGCATGTTTATCATTCCTAGCAGGAGTCCAATTAGTTTGTACAACTTGCCTTGTTTTATTACTATGCTGTTTTGCAGATTGTCTCATTCTTTTGATTGACCCCTTGCCATGATATCTTGTTCCGTCACTATAATGAATGGTGTAAGAACCATATTTAGAATTATGTGCTCTTCTCGTGACTTTTTTCTCTTGTAGCTTTCTATTGTTATTAAGTTTACTTCGTTTATATTTTTTATTAGTAAACTTTTTAAGAACCTTCGCTTTCTTTGGTTTCGTTAGATGCTTAGATATTTTCTTTACAATTGATGTGGTTTTTCTAGTTATCTTCCTGCTTACTTTTGAAGCGGCAATTTTGCTTGCAATTTTTTTTGTAATAGGGTTCTTTCCAACTTTGCCTATCTTGAGTGGATTTACCAAGCCTAAAGCTGCTCCCCCCACTATACTTGCAGCTTTCTTCCATCCGGTGTAACCCTTTTTCTTCGCATAGCGATATCCGTCATAGGCGCCTAGTCCTGCTCCTATTACTCCCCATGGGAAATGTCCACTTGGATCTGTATATGTTATAGGGTTACCCTGACAATATCCATACAGATTTAGACTAGCTGGATCAGTCAGTTCGCCTCTGTAGCTGTCCTGACTTAGGAATACGCCACTGGCTGGATCGTAATATCTAGCATTCAGATAATAGATTCCGGTAGACGCATCATAGATTCCTCCGGTGTAGCAGATTTCATTGAAGAACTCCTTATCACCAAAGGTTTCTGTTTCACCAAAATCATCATATTTGTAAGATACAATTCCATTACCGGAATCATCGATAATATTACTCGTACTTCCACGAATGTCCTTAGTATACAGATAGTACTCTTCCGTTGCTGCAGTTCCTCTTGTTGTACCAATTGCAGTTCCGTTTCCCGAAAGCAGGTTCCAGGAAGTCAGGTTATTCGTTTCATCGGTAGTAAACAGTACGCTGCCATTCTGATAGAAATACTTAGTCACATCATCGGCTTCAATTTTGGAAAATCTCTGTCCAGCTCCATTATACTTGTTTACCTGAGTCAGTTCAACAGTTTCTCCTTTTTTCTTCACCAGACGTGTCAAGTTGCCTGCTACATCATAATACATATCTCTTTCATCAGATGTTACTGAATCGTTTTCCTTAATCTGATTGCCCGCATTGTCATACAGATATGTCTTCTGTGATGAAATGGTACCTTCGGTTGTTTCCGTGCTGGAAATCATCTGGTTTAAGCTGTTGTAAGTATAGACGGTTTCTTTTACAAAGTCCGAACAGGTCTCAGTCTCTCTGGTTCTATTTCCTACTAAATCATAGCTGTAGCTGTACTCGATATCATCAGCTTCCTGATCTTCTGGATAGCATATAACTGTGTTGACTAATCTTCCGACACAGTCGTACGTGTGACAGCGAAGTTCATGAGATTTTTCTTCTTCCAATGCAGGATAGTTGTTGAGTATTTCTTCGGTAAGAATGTTATTGTTTTTATCATATGTGTAAGTGTAGGATTCTTTGATTTCAGTAAGATTGCTGCTATCTTTAATTGTAATACTGTTGGTTCGTTCGAAGCAATCATAGCCATATTCCTTAATAACATAGCCTTCTTCTGCTGTGAGAATACCACGATAATCCTTTACCGCTGTTAATTTGCCATCATTTCCGTATGTATATTCCCTGGCAAGTCGTTTAGTATTGTTTTCTGTAATGACATATACTTCTGTCGGCCATTTAAACTGGTTATAATTGAATTCAACTCCTCTAATGCTATTTCCGTTATCCGGATAGGTTATCTCCGTTACATTATCATCGAAATCGTAACTGTAGGTAATTTTGTTAGCTGAAATCTGACTGTCTGTTGGTACATTCGGTCCTTCAAATTCTGCTGTAGCAATCATTCGATCTAATTCATCGTAATCATACCATGTATATCTTATCAGCGTTTCCGTTCCGTCAGCTACACTATAATCAGCCATAGCTGTTAAATTATCTGATGCATCTGACTCATAGGTGTAACGTGTAATGTATGTCAGCGTGCCATCACTTCTGAAATGTTTTGCCTCTGTCTTTCTGTCCTTTCCATCGTAAAGATACTGAATGTAATCTCCATTTCCATCTGTTTCCTTACTGACATTTTCGTTTGCATCATATTGGTAAGACATGCTGATCGGTGTTACTGTTCCATCACCGGCGTCTTCAACATATGTCTGCAAATCGCCTTTGTCACTGATGGTTCTGCTAACTCTCCCTAGTGCATCGGTAATAATATCAGTGCTTGTACCGTCATTGTTAAGTATCTCGTATTCTGCACTTGTTACTGAACCATCCGGAAGTATAACTTTAGTTATATTGCCTTCCACATCATAAGTATACTCAGTTCTATTTTCTTCTCCATCAATTGAAACAGTTTCGTTTCCTGATGCGTCGTATTCGCTACTCTGTACAATTGTCTCTTCTTCTGTAGTACAGAAACCACGTTCAGTATATATAGGGTTTAACACAGTATCAGTCAGGTTACCTGCATCATCATAGATATATATGGTTAGAAGACCTGGATCATCTGTCTGTTGCTGCCCGATTTCGTATTGAGTGAATATATTACCACTGTCATCATAAGTCAGATCTACATAGATGCCGTTTTCCAACTTTCTGACAATCTGGTTCTTGTGGTTCTGCCACGTTTTAGCTGTAACATAACCGTCAGGATCGGTTTCTGTAATTGTATAAGCATTGGTAATCGTTTCTTTTTCCGTTCCTTTTCCGGTATAGATAGCAACTGTCTCATAACTATAATCCGTTGTCCATGTCTTACTGAAGTCGCCTTTAGTTACAGTTCTGGTCCTTTCACGGTTCATAGAATCGTAAGTATAACGTGTCTCCACCCCATTTTCCGCTCTAGTGTAAACTACATTCCCGTTATTGTCGTATCCTGTTTCTGTGTATGTTACAATATCGCCATCTGTATATGTTGTCTTTATAAGTCTTCCAAATCCGTCATAAACATAATCTGTACGTTTACCTCTACTGTCTGTTTCAGATATTTCTCTCCCCATAATGTCATAGGTAACAGAGGTTATAATCGTTTCATTTCCACAAACTTGGGTTGTTGTTTCTGTCTTGTTCCCCTGTTGGTCATATGAATATGTATAGGTGGTTATACTCTGAAGGTTTGCCTCTATGGATGTATCTCCCAGGTATTCCTTTTCTGATTTTACTTCTCCCTTCAGCTCTGTTTCACTGTCAGAATCGCCATAATCTGTAATAGTCGTTGTATTGCTGACTGCATCATGTTCGTAAATCTCATTGCCCGCATCATCATACTCGTATTCCAAATCAAAAATAGTTTTGGTCTCACCATTGACGGTAGCTGTTTCTACTTCTGATATTGGATAATCATCCCATGTATCAGGCGCAGATTCGTTATATTCAAATATAGTTTCGCTACCATCCTCCTCGATTTGTTTAGTTTCGTTTTCTGCATCGTTGTAAGTGATTGTTTCGTCTTTTTCAGCTATCGCATCTATAATGTATCCATCGTCATCAATTCTATGATATCTAACTTCTTCGCTACTTCCTGTGAGAAGATGATTCATATATGAATAAGTAGTTTCATTACCTTCAGTATCAATACTGGATATGCAGTTCCCATACTCATTGAATCTGTCTTTCTCGCTGGCGAGTACAATGTCGTCCTTTTTCCGTTGGGTTGTCGTCTCAGCACTATGTCCTAGATTTTCCAGATCGGTAACCTGTCTATTTTCGTCTGTAAGTGCTCTATTCCCATCATGTGAATATGTGAAACTTATGCTCTCTCCATCAGGATAGGTAACCTCCTGAACCTGATCAGAGTTATTGTAACAAATAGTATATGCATTTCCATTTCCGTCTGTAATTTTATTTACAGATGGAATATCTGCATTGTCATAGTCATAAGTATATGAGATGATATCTTGGCTGTCTTTACTTTTTTCTATTACCTCACATAATCGTACGTTTTCTACTGATGGATTTCCTTCGTACCTATATTCTATGCTACTGCCGTCCGGTAAGGCAATTTGTTTAACGGTAAGCGGATCGGTTCCGGTATCGCTGTTATATATGAACTCTATTGCCTTGTTTCGATTAGTTATTGCCTTCTGTAATAACCCTTTTTCCGGCTCGTATTCGAATAAAATGAAGTTGCCATTCGACTCCTGCAGGAAAACCATTTGTCCGCCACTGTTGAAACGATATTCCAGGTTGTCCTTTGTCTTTACAGAATATGAGCTATTTACATCAATCTCTGCTCCGTTAATATTTACTTTTTCTGATTTTTCTTCTTTCTTTAATTCAATATACTTGCCTAAAGTTGAGCTGTATCCTTCATTGTTTTTTCTAAAGTGATAAATTGTACCGCTTCCATCCTTCATCACCATGTTATCATCATTTATTTCATCAGGTGGACAAATGCTTAGCAATTCGATATCAAAATCATGGGTCCATCCTACACCAAATGCGGTTTTAGCAGATGATTGGCTGTTATAAGTTCTTGTCAGTTCTACTTCAAGCTGTTCGTTTGGAATACTAGCATCAGTCTGCTGATATACCAGGTTTCCCATACTTTTCTCAACACTTAGATCACCATTAGGTATGTCAATTTCAGCAAACTCCCAGTACTCCTTGATTCCCATACGTTTAGTATACTCGTCATCGTCTATCACTCTGCTGTAAGTCTGGTTTGAATAACTACTATATTCCTTTTCCGTTCCATTATCCATTACAGCACGAACTCGATAATACAGATTTGCACCATAGTTAATATTGATTTCAGAATAATATCCAGCCTTTACATCTGTTGCTGCAACTGTTGTATTCTCCTCTTCAAATGATTCGCTGGTTGATCTATATACCTCATAATAAACGGAATCCGGAGTATCATTTGTTATTTTATTATCCCATTTGACATATGTCTTGTAATTGATTTTATCTACTACGGAAAGGATATCAGGTCTGAAATTTTCTATATACGATAGTCTGAAGTACTCCTCCTTTGTACTGTCTAGTATATCCATATCAATTGAAACATTCGATATTGATTCTCCTTCCGGAAGAGTTGCCTTTAGTACCAGTGTCTCAGCATAAGCTTTCCCATAAAATAAATCTGCAATATATATTTTCTGATTGGGACTTATTTCGACGTAGTTTTCATCGTCAACCTTGATTTTATAGACCACACCTTCTATCTGATTTTCACTGTTTTCTTCTGTAAAACTCAGTGCCAGTACCTTTTCTTCCCCCAGGTCAATTGGTACTGTAACAGTGTTTTCCGTAGTATTTTCCGTTAATAGCCTCACATTTTTCTGAAGCCCATTTTTTATAATGTCACTACTGTAGCTCTTTTCACCTAATGGGGATTCCTTTATCACAAAAATTTGATAGTTTTTATTCTCCTGATAAGTCTTACCTTCTCCTGTGGAAAAGTCATCTTCATATTTATCTGTTTCACTAACCAACTCATTATCTACATACCATTTAAATGTGCCTAACAGACCTTTTTCTTCAAGACTTATTTCGGTGATTTCTGTAGGATAAACAATATCGGTACTGTTATCCGGATAGTTTAGTCGATCAATTTTAATGCCTGCAACCTCCTGTACCGAAATGCTCTCTCCGGATGCTTTATATACATCAAAAGTGGCCTCTCCTTTATTTCCGGCCACATCAAATGCTGTAACTTTTATTGTATACTCTGTATCCTCAGCATATTGTCTCAAATCGATAAATGATATTTCCCCATTATCAATATTTCCTTCCCCATTGGCTATTTCTTGATATGCATTATCCTGGACATTCTTCTCTTTAATATGAACTTGCCATGTGGCATTGTACGTATCGCTGATTGATCCATATAGATAACCCTTAGAAAAATCATTCAAAACTACTACCGGAAGTGTTTTATCATAGATACAGTCAACAGAAGTCATTTTTCCATAATTGTTGCTTCTATCTACTCCTCGCACATAAACCTTATGTACCCCTTCGCTTTCCGGAAGGTTAACTTCAATGGATCCACCGGTTTCATCATCCGATAATGTGTATGCTGTGGACCAGCTTGTCTCTCCATCCAACTTGTACTGAATAAGTTTCAGATTAGATGAATCAGTAACACCCCACTGTATTTCAGCTATACCTGTATTCGTCGGGGTACTTTCGATAGTTGGTGCATCTATTCTGTTTAATATTGATATCTCTTTTGTTATAACATCTGTATTTCCTACGCTATCTGTAATAGTGAGTTTCAGTCTGTAGCTTCCATTGTCAAAACTCTTCGTATTGAGGTCATAATTCTCATTCAAAGTTGCGGTTCCAAAGTTATGAACCAATGTTTCATTGGTGAATACCTCGCCGTCACTACCGGTTATATCTGACAGCTTATACATCTTCAGCTCATAATTTTCTATTTTACTGTCAGCATCAGTTGCAGTAACAGCAATGTTCACTGTGTCTGATAATGTCGATATTTGTTCAGAAGTTCCTTGTTTTGTAACTATTATTGTGCCTGTTGGTTTCGTTGTATCAACGTAGTAGTTTATACTTCTGCTTGAAGAATTTCCAACTCTGTCCTTTGCAACAAGTTTTATAACATATTTTCCTGTTGCGGAGAAATTATCTGATGGCCCTGTCCATGTTGTATCATTTATTTGAGGTGATGCGATTTTTTCTCCGTTTACATATATTTCTAAAGCTGATAAATCAGTATCAGCAATGCTCCAGGTTAAAGTCGGCGCAGTAACACTTGTTTTGTTTGAGGATGTTGTTTCCGGTGATATGTTATAAGTCGATATAGTTGGTCCTGTAACATCCACATAATAATTTAAAGTTTTGCTTGTGCTTTTTCCTGCTTTATCTGTTGCTTTAACTGTAATAGTATGTGTTCCTGATTTTGTGATTTTACCTGAAGGAACCGTATAACTGCCTGATCCGGAAGTAGAACTTGCTGTTGTAGCAGTTCCACCATTAACAGACACTGTTACACGAGAAAAATACGTGTCTGATGCAGTCCAGTGCACAGTTGGTGTAAGTATTTTTGTCTTTGATGTAGAGCTTGTCGTCGGTGTCAGTGATACTCCCGTCAGACTAGGCGTATCACCATCCACATAGAATGTCTTATATTTTGCACTTCCATACATGCCCCCTGCGTCTTTACCTCTTATGTATAGGCGATATTTTCCTGCCGGCAGTGATGCTCCGTATGGTATCTTTACATTTGTTCCTGATGCCGTTGACAATCCTATATTTCTATAGGAAGTCAAATTCACATTGTCACTGCTAATTGAAGTTGGATCAGGGGTTGTTTCATCTGCTGCAATTATCTTATATTGTACTGCTGAAAGATTATGTGATACTATTCCCTTCCAACTGGTATACATTGTTGAGCCTTTTTTCATGTAGCTGCTTGATACATAACTGTCCCCATTCTTTCTGCTCATGGATACGCTCTCAGGTATTGTCGGCTTATCATAGTATGTTACAACTAGCTTAGGTCTGTATGATGACAGAGATGTCCTGCTTCCGTAAAACTCAGCATATTCCGGTGTGGATGTTGCATTTCGCATTACAATTCCGTAGTTAGGATTGTTGGTACTGTTAATAAAGTTTCTAACAAGTGTAGTCATCCCAACCGTATGTGACGCGTACTGTTTTCCCTCTGTTGTAAAACTGTTAATCGTTACATCCGAATAATACGATGGCTTATTGTTCCATGTAAGTGTACTTGTAGTCCAGCTTTCTGTTATTCTGTTAAAACGTATAGTCTGGTTTGCATCACAGTATCCGGTTTCATACACTGTCAGGTTTGCACTATCCACGTACTTATCTTCAAGGGTTGATTTTAAGTTAGGAAACTTGATATATGTACGATGAGTCCCGTCAGATCCCTTTCCTGCAACCATTATTTTTACACTGCTTGAATAAAAATTCGTATTTGCATATGCTCCACTGATAACATATACATCCAGGAACTGCTCGCTACCCTTCCATGTTGCTGTGGGATCAATGGTAACCGGATATATTCGCTCCGGATCATCGAGATATTCTCTGCTTACTGTAAGTGTAAGAAGATATGTTCCCTGCTTTTCCTCTTCCAACATGTATGCAAGATCTTCACTGTATGCCTCTTCTGAAGCATCATTCATAAATGGCTTCTCAATCATTGCAACATTCTTTTTCGTCTTTTTATCATTGAATAATATAATATTCTGCTTTTCATCTAACTCTGCGGTCATGCCTTTTACCTTAATTCTGAATGAAAAGACATTATTATCCGGCTTTTCTTCAAGAATGATTGTCTCTTTGATCCCCTGATTCAAAGAGGAGTATGCATAAGCATGTCTTTTGTCCTTAGATTCATATACTGCTCGAATTGATTTTTCCTGAACCTGTTCATATGGTGTCAATACTGGTTCTTTTTCACGTTTAACTTCCTGTTCTTCAATAGTTTTATCGACCGGCGTCATACTTATGGAGTACTTTCCATTTTCAGTGATAACAGGCGTATCTTCATGCAGTTTCTTCGGTAGATAGTGCTTAATATCTCCTTTCCGATTTTCATAAGCATATCCGTTTAATTCTTCTCCTGTTTCACTTGCATCAGTCTTTAGTTTGATCAGTGAAGGGTCATAATCTTCTAGATTCCCTTCTTCATTTTCATAACGTACATCTTGGCCATGATATATTATCATTCGTTTTCCGTTGCCTAAATCAAAAGTTGTTGATTCGGTGGTGTTTTCACTGACGATACTATTGTCTTCCGAAATACCTTCTTCCAACTGTAGATTCTCTTCCATAGTCAGTGTTTCTTCCAGTTTCACATTTTGACCTGCATCCGGCTCTTCATTATTTTCATTTGCTTCTGCAAATGAAAATGCCGGAATCGATGTAAAGATCATTACCGCTGACAGAAATAATGCTGTCATTCGATGCCCTCTTTTTTCTTCGACCATTATCGTTCCTCCTAGTTTTTATTTTTCTGATTTCATATATCGCAATCCCCTATGTTTATCATATTACGTTATATTTCTTCTACCAAAGAGGCTCCATTTTTCGGTCATATTATTCGTTTTTCGGCAAAAAAAGAGTGTATCCTCAATATCAGATACACTCACATTTTCTAGGTTAATCTGGTTAGTTTCCATGACTGTTTAACTTTTATCTTTTCCGCCGACTTATCTATATCTACAAATCCTACTGTAGATTCTATCTTATACACTCTTTTTATAGGGATATCATCAATATTATCATATTTCAAAGTGTACTTACATTCCATATTGACATCGGATGCTCCAACGGTTCGTGCTATTGAGTCCGTAATAATGGGATCAGATACGCTGTATGTGCCTCCGTAACAATCAAAGATTAATGTACCTTTACCTCTATCTTCATCAATTCCTTTACTAGACAATATATAATAATTTCTGAGCTTCATTGTTACACTACCTAAAGGAAAGCTGACTGTAGTACTTGCAGTAAAATATCTGCTTCCATATCCTTTCCATAATGTATTGCTTCCTGATGTTGCACGTGCATTGCTGTTAGCAATCTCATCTGTATCTTCATCGGATAATTCTACCACCAGACTACATCCATCTCCTAAATCAATCACTTCCTTCTTATACGTTTCTCCATTCTCCAAAGAACTTAATTCTTCATTTTTGGACTCGTCGTTTAGAATTTCTATAGCATCATCTATCTTTTCGCATAGAAAGGCTTCAACTGTTTCTGCAGATGTGCTGTCTTCCAGTTGATTTTGTTCATCACTCGATATTACTCCATCTTTCAGAACTCTACATATTTCACTTTTAAGCTTCTTTACATCATCTTCCCTTCCGTCTCTTAATACTTCTGTTCCGGCAAATGTATAATTAGGAACAGCAAAAGAAAAAGCTGTCAAAAAACAAAATAGCACTAGTATTTTTTTCATATATGTCACTCCTCCTAAATGATATATGAAAATCATAATAGTGCCTTTTATTTTATTCAATTATACTCAATTATTCGGTGGGTTTTTCCATTATGTGGCAGATTCTATTTGTATTGTACTCTGATGCGCGTTATTACTGTATTTCCGATATTCTCCCAGATTACTTTTCCCTTATTCTTCTCCGCTATCTTTATCATGTTTTTTGTTCCTATACCATGACTAATATCTTTCGTTGTAATAGGTACACCTCTTACTATCTCCATCTTCAATGATGTTGGATTCTTAATATTAATAAACAGGTAGTCTCCATTATTTAAAAATTCAACTTCAATGTTTCGTTTACCGACACATTTAACAGTGGCTTCAAATGCATTACTCATTGCATTTGAAAACAGTCCGCATAAGTCTGATTCCTTTAACTTCATTATCTTTGGCAAAGAGCCGATTACATGTATATCTATCCCTTCACTTTTTCCAAGTTCTTTATATTGATTCAAGATTGCATCCACTATCAGGTTGTTTGTAGAAATTACGTGAAACTGATCTTCTATTTCCCCAATCTGTTCAACATATCTTATGGCAGATTTTATGTCCTCGTTATGTAGAAATGAATTAACTATTGTCATGTGTGCCTTATAGTCATGCTTAAATGCTCTAAGTTCTTCATCCTTTTGCTGTAGTAGCTGATATTGGGTTATCTGCTCATCTATACACCTTTCATTCAGTTTGTTTGCTATTGCAAGATTTCGTTTCTGAATTATCATAATCTGACTTAATGCTATAACGATTAGTAAGAATGCTGCCAGCAGTGCTGAGAATAAATTTGATTTCCAAAATAATTCATCTATATTTTCACCTGCATCAGTAGTAATCACTCCACCGGTCCATTTTATTATCACTAAGCCCAGCATTAGGAGAAGAAGTAATCCTATGTTAGATTCTTCTAAAGGTTCCCGAAGACACACTTTATGTCTGTACAAAATTATAGAGATAATTGAGATTATAAAGAGGATCACTAAATATGACCTACATCCGCTGCTCAGGATATTAAATACCTTCGGCAGTTGACATTGTACACTTCCTAAGGCTGAATGTACAATTGTAGTTAAAAGTTTATAATTTAATCCGACGATTAACAAAATGCTCGGTTTTCCACTAAATACCAATAAGGGTAGTATTAATATGATTGCATTTGAAATGAACAGAACAATAAAGTAGTTATCACTCCCAAAGCATACTCGTATAAAAAAACTAATGCCAATCAGCAAAATTCCGGCCAAAATTGCTACTCTATTCTTTCTTAGTGAATATCCAAACAAAAAACTGAAAAGAACATAGATGCAACTCAACTGTAAAATACCATTCAGAATTATCATATACTAGCTATCCCCTCATAAGAATCTGGCATTGCGTTCTAAATATTGTATATACTTATCTTCGCATAACTTCTTTTCTCTTCTACTTGTAGAAAGAATCTTTCCCGATTTTAGAATAAATCTTCCATCTGTCATTTTGTCAATATATTGACAGTTTAGCAGACAGCTTTGATTTATACGTATAAAGCCATAGTCTTTCAGCTCTTCATTCCATTGTTTAATTGTCTTAAAAATGCCTACACTTATTTCATCATTATCCAATATGGCTTTACTTACACCTTTGTCCATAATGATGTATTGTATCTGTCTTGTATTGTAAATTTTACTATCGCTCCAAGATATAATCTTTCCGGCAGATAGAATGCCTCTTGCCCTTTCAAATAAACTGAACAGTGTTTCCTTACGTACAGGTTTCTCGATAAAACCTGTTACATTGGCACCATAGGAGCTTATACTGAATTCCCGATAATTTGTAATAAAAATTACCAAGGGCTTCCCCGAGGTTATTTCTAATTGCCTTTGAATTTCTATTCCATTCTTTTCTGGCATGCGTATGTCAAGAATAAGTAAATCTGTTTCCTTTAGATTCAACTTCAAAGGATTGTTTTCCTTCATAATACTTAAGCTAATATTATTTTCAGTGGCATATGTTTCACACAGAGAGTTAATAATGTCTAAGTCAACTTGACAATCATCACATATTGTAATATTCATTATTCCTTTTGTCCTTTGGCGAGCCATGTCATATAGGTTTTTGCGATAAGTTTCTTCTGCCCGTCCAGCGATTCCCATAATTCCAGTATTTCCTTCTGATCCTGAGTTAGCGATTCAAATATTTCTTCTGACATAAAAAACTGTGCGAGAGTAATGTCAAAACCCATACATATCTTCTCAATAGTCGGAAAGGTCGGCATTTTATTATCTCTTATCATATTGTTCAATGTCGTTTTGGGGATATTTGAATTAATTGCAAGTCTATATACACTAATACCATTTATTTTGCATAATTCCAGTATTCTACGAATTATACTATTCTTTTCCTCTTTATTCTTATCCTTTTTATTCTTCATCAGTTGGTACTCCTCATAACCTTATATTAAACTAAAAAGCTCTTTATTTTTAGACTAATAATCAGGTCATATCTTAGTACCTTATCATTATACTATTTGTAATATTCTATTCCCTCATCACTAAAACAGGAGCCTCTGCAACTTGCCGTTGCCTGAAGCTCCTGTTTATTAAACCTCTTATTTTATATTATACAGCATCTCTGCTCTCTTCTGAGACATATCCAAATGGTCAGCCATAGCTTTCTTGGCTTTTTCCATATCCTTTTCCGTTACGGCCACAAGAATACGCTTATGCTCCTCATAGATATCCGCCAGATACTGCTCTTCGTAGAAAATAGCTTTTCTGGTCTGATTGATGTAATCCTTATAGGATCTGAGAATCTGAGCCATGAATCGGCTTCCGGTAGCATTATAAATTACGTTATGGAAATCAGCGTTAATCTCCAGCACCTTTTTCTGGTCATTCCTCAAGGTGTAGAACTCCATAAGGTCACTCTGCTCCTTCAGTTCTTTCAGCTGCTTATCGTCTATTCTGTTTACAGCCCATTCCACAGCCAGAACCTCCAGCGCTTTTCGAACCGCATACAGGTCCTCTATATCCTGCTTGGTAAAACCCTTTGCAAAACAACCTCTGTTAGGTATGTAATCTATCAGACCTTCGTTCTCAAGCTGTTTGAAGGCTTCTCTTATTGGTGTTCTGCTTACTCTAAGCTCACCTGCAATCTGAGTTTCCTTTATTTTTTCACCTATCTTGTATTCTCCCTTAAGAATTCTGTCTCTTATTATGTTCACTATTTCATCTGTCAGTGAAAATGAACTGGAGAAAATATCACCATTGTCGGCCATGTCTGCACCTCTGTTTTATAGTATATGATTTTCCAGAACCTGAGTAGCGAAATCGAAATCTTTAATCTGCAGATAATATTCTGCACTGTCGATCAAAGCCTTCATAGGGCAAAGTCCTATTACTTCTGAACCTGTTACTGTTACTCCGTATCTCTTTGCCTCTGCCTTTACTAATTCAGTAACGCGATATAGCGGTGTCTGTTCAAAGTTGGTCATGTTCATTGAAACCTGAGCGTATTTCTTGCCTGTTGCTTCGTCTTCAATTTCAAATCCCATAGCCTTCACGCACTTCAGCCCGCCGTCCTTTTCTCTGATGATGTTTGCAATATTCTTTGCAATCTGCACGTCATCAGTGTTTAGATTCAGGTTATATGCTACTAGCGGTGGTCTTGCTCCTACTGCCATAACACCTGCAGTCGGATGAATTCTTCTTCCTCCGAAATCAGGTTCCCAGTCAGGCTCCTGAACCTTTTCTGCCATTCCCTCAAACTGTCCTTTTCTGATTTTTACAAGGTTCTGTCTTTCGGGTCTTGTTGCTGAGTATTCATAAAGGAATACAGGAACGCCGGCTTCGTCGGCAATTCTCGCACCTACAACCTTTGATAATTCTACGCAGTCTTCAGTTGTGCAGTCTTTGATTGCAAGGAAAGGCATTACATCAACTGCACCCATTCTTGGATGTTCGCCTACGTGCTTGGTAAGGTCGATCAGCTCAGCTGCTTTCTTTACAAGCTTAACACTGGCTTCTTCAACTCCCTTTGCGTCTCCGATATATGTAATAACTGTTCTGTTGTGGCTTTCATCTGATGAGTAATTCAGAAGTGTGCATCCTGGGGTTGTTCTGATCTGATCCACACATGCTTCAATTACTTCCTTGTTTCTTCCTTCACTGATGTTAGGAATACTTTCAATAATCTGTGCCATTAGTCCGTACCTCCTGTTATTCTTAATTCTCCTTATAATGAAGCTGCTACTTCTTCATACAGCTTGCTTGCAATTGCATCGGCTTCATCGTACATTTTCTGACCTTCCGCAGCATAATACTCTGCCTTAGCTTCGTCTTTCACTCCCGGAAGATTGATTTTGACGTTCAGCCATGCACCTTTGATACATGCTGTAAGATTCAGGATTGCAACACCCAAATCGCTGGCTGCGTTAGGGTTTGATTTTCCGATCAAAGTTCTTGCAAGCTGAAGTCCTTCATATCCCAGCTGCATGGTTCTGAAAGGAACCTCTGTGGATACCAGTGTTCCGTCAGCGATAGCCTTCCTTCTTGCTGCCTTTTCTTCTTCTGTTTCCTTAGGCATTTTGAAGGCTGCTGCAACCAGGTTAAATGCTTCTGTATCTTTATCTACGCTTTCAACCAGTTCTTCATAAAGAGCAACGCCCTTTTCTCTTGCCTCACGGCAGACTTCCTGATAGTCAGCGTACTTTTCCTTACCTAATGTAAGATCTGCAACCATCATAAACAGTCCAACACCCTGAGCTCCTGCAAGAGCACTTACGGAGCCGCCGCCCGGTGCCGGTGCATCTGATTTCAAAACATCCAAATATTCTTTTACCTGCATATCAACTAATTTCATGCAACTACCATACCTTTCTTGATTACTGTCATAGCCAGATTGGATCCGAATCTGTAGCAGAGCATTTCAAAGTTTTCTGCATCCCAGATTACCAGGTCGCCCTGCTTTCCTACTTCCAGAGTTCCAACCTTATCTCCTCTGTTAATTGCACATGCAGGATTGATTGTAACAGCTGTAAGTATTTCTTCAGGCATCATGCGATATTTCAGATATCCAAGGTTCATGATGAACTGAAGGTTCAGTGACGGACATGAGCCCGGATTGAAATCTGATGCCATTGCAACAGGAATGCTGTATTCGTCTATCATTCTTCTTACCGGTGCAAATGTTGCTCCAAGATAGAATGAAGTTCCCGGCAGGCACATAGCTGTTGTACCTCCCTTAGACATGGCTTCCATACCTGCATCGTCAATTACGATAAGATGCTCGGCTGAAGTCGCCTTCATCTCTCCCGCAAGGACAGAACCACCGATTGCTTCTATTTCATCTGCATGGATTTTCAGGCCGTAGCCCATTTCTCTTGCCGCTTCCAGATATTTGCGGCTCTGTTCTACGTTGAAAACCGAATCCTCTGTGAAAATGTCTATGAATTCTGCCAGATCGTGTTCCTTCACGTAAGGCATCATCTCATCGATACAAAGTTGGATGAATTCGTCTTCCCTGCCCTTCCATTCTTCAAGCACTACATGTGCAGGCATGAAGGTTGATACCACATCCATAGGATGGTCCTCATTCAGCTTCTTCAGAACCTCCAGAAGCTTGACCTCTGTTTCCAGATCGATTCCATAGCCGCTCTTTGCCTCGCAGGTTGTAACTCCCAGACCCATCATTTCGTCCAGAAACCCTTCTGTCTTCTCATACAGCCGGTCAAAGCTTGCAGCTCTTGTCTTGGTTACAGTGTCTAGAATGCCTCCACCTGCTCTAAGGATGTCAAGGTATCCTGCGCCCTTAAGCTTAAGAGGAATTTCGTTCTGTCTGTATCCTCCGAATATCATGTGTGTATGTCCCTCTACGAGACCCGGTGTTACCAGCTTTCCTTCTGCATCAATTATCTCGTCAGCTTCAGACGCACCCTCCGGGAGTGCGCCGTCAGCCGTTATTTCAGTAATTATGCCATCTGTTATCAGAATTGCTGCATCTTTCAGTTTCAGATTTTCTCCCTGCTGCTGTCCCTTATGAGGAAAGCTTCCAACGGGGGTCTGCAGAATTCCGATGTTCTTTATCAGCAAAGTTGCCATAATTCTGTTCTCCTGTTATTTTACAAATTTATCAACTGTTTCTGCAACAAGTTCATCGTCAGCAAGGAAAGGAATTGTAATATGTCCCTTACCTGCATAGTTCTTGTTGTATTCAACTGAAGTTGAAAGAGCGTTTTCGTTTCTTGCCCAGTTTCTTCTTGCAACTCCGCCCATTACGTCCCACATCATTGCGGACTTGATGATCTCATCTGTTCTTTCGCTTCCGTCAAGAAGAAGACCGAAACCACCGTTGATGGATTTACCGATACCTACGCCACCGCCGTTATGCAGTGCACATAATGACATTCCTCTTGCTGCGTTTCCTGCGAAGCACTGTACAGCCATGTCAGCCATTACGTTTGAACCGTCTTTGATGTTGGATGTTTCTCTGAATGGAGAGTCTGTTCCTGATACGTCGTGGTGGTCTCTTCCCATCATGATAGGGCCGCATTTTCCTTCTCTAACCAGCTTGTTGAATGCAAGAGCGATGTTTGTTCTTCCTTCAGCATCCTGGTAAAGAATTCTTGCCTGAGTACCTACAACCAGCTTGTTCTTCTTTGCATCTCTGATCCATACCCAGTTATCTCTATCCTGAGCTCTTCTTGTCGGATCGATGCAGTCCATAGCTGCCTTGTCTGTCATATCGAGGTCTTCAGGCTTTCCTGACAGGCAAACCCATCTGAATGGTCCATATCCGTAGTCAAACAGTACAGGTCCCATAATGTCTTCTACGTATGAAGGCCAGATGAATCCGTCCTTATCGTCGTATCCGTTCTTGGAGATTTCCTTGATACCTGCGTCATACATTGCCTTCATGAATGAGTTGCCGTAGTCGAAGAAATATGTTCCGTTCTCTGTCAGCTTCTTGATTGCCGCATAGTGTCTGTGGAGAGTTTCATCAACTTTCTTGCAGAACATCTCTCTGTCTTCGTGAAGAAGTTCTGTTCTTTCTTCGAAAGTCATGCCTACAGGGCAGTATCCGCCGTTGTATACGTTATGGCATGAAGTCTGGTCGGAAAGAAGGTCAATCTTGAAGTTCTTTTCTGCTGCAGCTTCAAGAAGGTCTACAATGTTTCCGTGGTATGCGATGGAGATGCTTTCCTTAGCTGCAACCTTTTCTTCTGCCAGCTTGAAGATTGCGTCGATGTCGTCCATGATAACATCTACCCAACCCTGATTGTGTCTTGTTTCAATTCTGGAGTAGTCTACTTCAGCAAAGATACCAACTGCATTTGCGATATTTGCTGCCTTAGGCTGAGCTCCGCTCATTCCGCCTAAGCCGGATGATACAAATGTATGTCCTGCCAGGTCTCCCTGTTCAGGAACGCCCAGGTACTTTCTTCCTGCGTTCAGTATTGTGTTGAATGTACCGTGAACGATACCCTGTGGTCCTATGTACATCCATCCGCCTGCTGTCATCTGTCCGTAGTTTGCTACGCCCATTTCTTCTGCAACTTCCCAGTCTTCCAGATTGTCGTACATACCGATCATCATGGAGTTAGTGATGATTACTCTCGGTGCAGTTGGCTTTGATGGGAACAGGCCCAGAGGGTGTCCTGATTCTACTACAAGAGTCTGATCCTCTGTCAGCTCTTCCAGGTATTTCTTGATTAATCTGTACTGCAGCCAGTTCTGGCATACCTGACCTGTTTCGCCGTATGTAACCAGCTCATAAGGATACAGCGCAACTTCAAAGTCAAGGTTGTTGTCGATCATTACCTGGAAAGCTTTTCCTGCCAGGCATTTTCCCTTGTACTCTTCGATTGGTTTTCCGTAGATTCTTCCTTCAGGTCTGTATCTGTAAGCATAGATTCTTCCCAGTGTTGTAAGCTCTTCCATGAATTCAGGTGCAAGCTTTTCATGTAATTCTTCCGGAACGTAACGAAGTGCATTCTTAAGCGCTATCTTTGTCTGTTCCTTTGTCAGTCTGAATCCTCTGTCAGGTGCTCTTCTGATTCCTTCTTTGAATTCAGGATAGTCAGGGTATTCGTTTCCAAGCTGGATTGTCATTGCGCCCTGGATAGTTTTATTATCTAACATGTTTTATCTACCTCCAATGGTTATTTTGTGTTGGATTCTGCAGTATTTATTTTAAAGTTACTACCTTTTCAACTGCCTCTAGAATTGAATTGTTCTTAACCATTTCATCGAACTGAACCAGCTGATCGTGCATGATAATATCTTCTTCTACTGGTGGGATTGTCTCACGGATGAAATCGTAAGCGGCCTTTGTTGCAGGTGCCAGATTGTCGATTCCGCCTTCTCCCATTTCCTGACGCAGCCAGATAGCCTGTGCTGCTGCTGACAATTCGATTCCGATTACTTTCTGAGCATTATCCAGAACCATAGCTGCTGTTCTTGCTGATGTAGCTCCCATAGATACATGGTCTTCCTGATTTGCTGAAGTAGGGATTGAGTCGACACATGATGGATGGTCATATACCTTGTTTTCAGATACCATGGAAGCTGATGCATACTGTGCGATCATATATCCTGAACATACTCCGCCATTCTTAGTAAGGAATGCAGGAAGTCCTTCGTTTAATGCCGGGTTAACCAGTCTTTCCGTTCTTCTTTCTGATACGCTGGCCAGTTCGGAAATAGCGATTTTCAGGAAGTCAAAGGCAAGTGCCATAGGCTGTCCGTGGAAGTTTCCTCCTGAGATTACTTCGTCATGATCAGGGAATACAATAGGGTTGTCTGTTACCGCATTGATTTCTCTGGATACAGCTTCGTAAACATAATTGATTGCATCTCTGGATGCTCCGTGAATCTGTGGAAGACATCTCTGTGAATATGGATCCTGTACTTTGTTTGGCTGTAGAGGAAGTGCGTTTTTGGATCCCTCAAGCAGAGTTCTCATGTTTTCTGCTACTGTAATCTGACCCTGATGTCCTCTCAGCTCATGTGTCTTAGGATCGTAAGCTTTGCAGATTGCGTGTAATGCTTCACCTGTCATAGCTCCTGCAATATCTGCAATCTTAGCCAGGTTCATTGCATCGTACAAAGTGTTTAATCCTACAGCTGTCAGCATCTGTGTTCCATTGTTCAGTGCCAGACCTTCCTTGGATGCAAGCTGTACAGGTTTAAGACCTGTCTTGTCGAAAGCCTCCTGAGCTTCCATGATTTCACCTTTGTATTCTACTCTTCCCAGACCGATCAGTCCAAGTGCGATACAAGATAGTGGAGCAAGGTCTCCTGAAGCACCAACGGATCCCTTTTCAGGAACGATTGGATGGATACCTTCGTTTAACATGTCGATTAGAGTCTGAAGTGTTTCTAATCTGATTCCTGAGTTTCCACGGGACAGTGAGTTTGCTCTCAGAAGCATCGCTGCTCTGACATACTTTGTCTCATATGCATTACCCAGGGAACATGTGTGGCTGATTATTAAGTTTTTCTGTAACTGCGCTGTCTCTTCTGTTGAAATTGCTACATTTGCGAATTTGCCAAAACCTGTGGTCAAGCCGTAAACAACAGCCTTTTCTTCCACTTTCTTCTCAATGTAAGCTCTTGCCTTCTTAACAGCTTCAATAGCTTCCGGTGCAAGTTCAACCTTTTCATTCTGTCTGCATACGCGAATAACCTCATCGATTGTAAGGTCGCGACCATTAATAATTACTGCCATATCAATTCTCCATTTCTTTTTTATGCATAAAAAATGCATAATTATTAACAATAATTTTTTTCGCTTATTTGTCTTAATTATACAGCTATTTGGCTTTCATTTCTATATTTTTTGTTCAAATTTACGTTGGAAAATTCATATTTAAGACGGTTTTCTACACTATTTTGCCAAGATTTAACATTTTCACTTTTACGCTTTAATACGGTGTTGTTTTAAAGTTTTACACTGTATAATTATAAGCAGGCGTAGAGTTATCCATGAAAATGTATGCCGTGTATAAAATGAGAATCCCTGTTTTTTGTGACCAAAATACCCTGTCTTTCGTCCGGATATTTGCTGCAGAAAAAAAAAGAAGCAGCTTCATCAGAATCTTAATTCTGATGAAATCTGCTTCCTCAATTGCAACTTTATGATATGATTTTTCTTAAATTAGTCTGCTACGTAAGGTAGTAAAGCAACGATTCTTGCTCTCTTGATAGCAGTTGTAACTTCTCTCTGGTGTACTGCGCAAGTACCTGTAATTCTCTTAGGAAGGATCTTACCTCTTTCAGTAACATACTTCTTTAGCTTTTCAACATCCTTGAAATCGATTACTTCTGTCTTGTCAGCGCAGAACTGGCATACTTTCTTTCTTCTCATGCCACCACGTCTTCTATCCATCATGATAATTATCTCCTTTCTTTAGACTCTTAGAATGGTACATCCTCATCGATTGCCTGGAATGAATCCGGCATTTCCTCCGGCATGCTGTTATCAGCCTGTCCGAAGTTTGAAGGTGCACTCTGTCTTGGAGCATATCCACCCTGCTGTGGTCTGTCGCCCCATTCTAAAAACTGTACTCTGTTTGCTACAACGTCTGTTGTATAAACAGTGACGCCATCTCTATTCTGATAGCTTCCGGTCTGTAGTCTGCCTTCAACGGCTACTAATCTTCCCTTTGCAAGATACTTTTCACAGTTCTCTGCCTGCTTGCCGTATACAGTTACTCTTGGAAAGTCTGTCTGCTTTTCAGCACCGGCACGAGTAGGTCTGTCGATAGCCACTGTGAAAGTAGCAACTGCTGTCTGAGTTGCTGCAGTGTATCTAACCTCAGGATCTCTAGTTAATCTTCCAATCAGGAATACACTATTCATAACTACACTCCTTATTTAGCTTCCTTGCAGATGATGATATGTCTCATTACGTCGTCAGAAATTCTCAGCTTTCTGTCTAATTCCTTAGGTAATTCTGTGCTTGCCTTGAATTCAACTACTACATAGTATCCTTCGTTCTTCTTTTCGATAGGGTAAGCAAGCTTTCTCATTCCCCAAGCATCAACCTTTTCAACTTCACCATCAGCTTCGATGATAGCCTTAACCTTTTCGATTTCAGCTTCCTTCTTAGCGTCTTCTAAAGTAGGATTGATAATGAACATTAATTCATAGTTTTTCATCCGTTTTCACCTCCCTGTGGACTAAATGGCGTAAGCCCTATGCTTACGCAGAGATTACGTGCTAAAACACACGCTCTAATATTATAGCATATGTTTAGTTATTTGCAAGTACTTTTTTACAGTATTACTGCGCCCGGATTTCTGTCAAAGAATATGCTCTTACTTCCTGTGTATAGTGGGATTCCGTAAGCTACTCTAACATCCTCTGAAAAACATCCCATTTTGATTGCTCCCTGTCCTGCTGTGTACATTACGCGGTTATCTATTCTGTTATCTGCCGCAAGCGCAACTGCAGAGCCCACTGCAATTCCCAGATCTGTTATATTGAATGCGCAGTTTGCTCCTGCCTTTACCATCTGAGCACAGTTTTCAAATCCGCACATTCCGCACGGCATACCAAAAGGCTCACCCTTTGCTCCCATTATAACGACACAGGTGCTTGCATCTACATTTCCTGCATCTCGTTTAAATATTTCAAGCCCTGTTTCATCGTAAAGCTGTCTCATGCATTCTGCAAGTCTGTCTTTATCTTCCTCAGTCACGATAACTGTCACTATCTTGTCTTTTCCGCTTCCTTTAGGTGCTGTCCTTGCCGCTGCTGCCATTCCGTCTGCAACACGTAAAACAGCATCTCTTTCAGACTGTTCCATGTTCTTAATCATTACTGTCCCTCCTGTTTCTTTTTTTTAATTATACTACAAAATACCGATGAAGTAACATAAAAGAATATAAAAAACCTTTACACTCCAACTTGCTACTTTTGCCCATATGGTTTAATATATACCTAACAATTATTTGGAGAGGACAGTATTATGAATAAACCGGTTTTAGTTATAATGGCTGCCGGAATGGGTAGCAGATACGGCGGTCTTAAGCAGATTGATCCCGTAAGTGACCAGGGAGAGATTATCCTGGATTTCTCATTGTATGATGCCATGATGGCAGGCTTTGAGGACGTAGTTTTTATAATAAAGAAGGAAAATGAGGCTGATTTCAGAGCTTTGATAGATGAGAGGGCGGGTAAGCATCTGAATGTTAAGTATGCATACCAGCAGCTGGATGATCTTCCTGAAGGCTATAGCGTTCCTGAGGGCAGGGTAAAGCCATGGGGAACAGCTCACGCCGTATTCAGTGCGAGAAAAGCTGTGAATGGACCTTTTGCTGTAATCAATGCAGACGACTATTACGGAGCCGGTGCTTTCCAGACTATCTACGATTACCTTAAGGATGCGGAAGATGGTGAAAAATACAGCTATTGTATGGTTGGCTATCAGCTTGAGAACACCATTACGGAAAACGGCCATGTGGCACGAGGAGTTTGCACAACGGATGAAAAGGGTATGCTTCAGAAGGTAGTGGAAAGAACCAAGATAATGCGTCGCGGTGAGGAAATTCAATTTACAGAGGATGAGGGAGCTACATGGACTACTCTTCCTGAGGGGACAATAGTTTCCATGAATTTCTGGGGATTTACCGAATCCTTTATGACTGAGCTTGAGAATCAGTTCCCCGCATTTCTGGACAAGGCTATGGCGGAAAACCCTCTGAAGAGAGAGTATTTCTTACCGGGTGTTGTAGACAGACTTATAAAAGAAGGCAAGGCTGAGGCAAAGGTTCTTGAATCTCACGATAAGTGGTACGGTGTTACCTACAAGGAGGACAAGCCTTCGGTTGTGGCTGCGCTCCAGTCTATGAAGGACAAGGGTCTGTATCCTGACAAGCTTTGGAAATAAACAAGAAAAAAAATAACGGCATCTGCTTCATTAAGAAACGGATGCCTTTTATATTATTCAGATAAATTAAGACTAGTTATCAAATAGTACTGTAGATAAATATCTCTCACCTGTGTCAGGAAGAATTACCACTATGTTCTTGCCCTGATTTTCCTCTTTCTCTGCAAGGCTTTTGGCTGCCCACAAAGCAGCTCCTCCCGTAATTCCAATCAGAAATCCCTCATAGCCTGCCATCTTGCGAGCCATGTCGTAGGCGTCATCTTCCATAACAGGTATAATCTCATCTATAACATCTCTGTCCAGGATTTCAGGCACAAAGTTAGCCCCTATTCCCTGGAGATTATGAGGCCCCGCTTTGCCTTCTGAGAGAAGTGGTGAGTTTCTCGGTTCAACTGCGACGATTTTAATATCACTGTTCTTATTCTTCATGAATTTTCCGATACCGCTTATGGTTCCGCCTGTTCCCACTCCTGCTACGACAATATCCACCTTTCCCTCCAGGTCTTCCCAGATTTCCGGTGCGGTAGTCTCTATATGGGCTTTTGGATTGGCAGGATTGACGAACTGTCCTGCAATGATTGAGTTCTCTATGTTTCTGTGCAGTTCCTCTGCCTTTTCAATAGACCCCCTCATGCCCTTGGCACCTTCTGTCAAAACCACCTGACTTCCGTAGGCAGCCAGCAGCTTTCTTCTTTCTATGCTCATGGTTTCAGGAAGAACGAAAATTGCCTTGTATCCTTTCGCTGCTGCAATTGCAGCCAGTCCGATTCCTGTGTTTCCGCTTGTGGGTTCTATGATGGTTCCTCCCGGTTTAAGAAGTCCCTTTTCCTCTGCATCCTTAATCATATACAGCGCGGCTCTGTCCTTAATACTTCCGGCAGGGTTAAATGCCTCAAGTTTTGCGAATATGTTGGCTTTGATACCTTCTCTTTCTTCAATTCTGTGAAGGTGCATCAAAGGCGTTTTACCTATGGCTTCTGTTACTGAGTTGTAGATCATTTTTCTCAATCCTTTCTATAATCATTACGGAGACTGTCAAAAAAACGATTCCCAGGCTCCAGCCTCCCAGGACGTCTGTAGGGAAGTGTACGCCTACATATATTCTGCTCAAGCCGATGCATATTATCAGAATCGTCAGAAACCATGACAGTCCTTTTGCCAGCTTGCGATTAGTGCAGTGTCTGTTTATGAGATAAATCAGCAGACCATAGCATACCAGGCAGTTCATGGAATGTCCGCTTGGGAATGAATATCCGCCTTCTTTTATGAGATGCAATGCAACATCCGGTCTCGGCCTTTGGAACACTCCTTTTGCTATTTTGTATGTCACTGATGAGCATAATGACACACAGGCAAAGGGAATTCCATATGTCATCCTTGTTTTTTTCCACAGCAGAAGGAAAATTCCCACTGCCACAACGGCCTGCACATTACCGCTGTAGGTTATTGGAATAACAATGGAGGAAAGTCCATCTGACCTTCTTTCATATACCCAGGTTCTGATGATTGTATCAAAATTCAGAAATTCATGAGTTGCAACCTCATAGGCGAGAAATGCAAATACTGTAAGAAATCCCCCTATGAGTATCAGTCTCTTCTTGGTTACCATTCTTCTCTCTAATCCTTCCTTTTTCTCTTCAGTATCTTATTATACCTTTTTTAGGTAGATAATTCTAGGGATTTTGTGGTAT
>JAQXLM010000176.1 GCA_029012125.1 Eubacteriaceae bacterium
ATGCGGATGTAGTTCAATGGTAGAACCTCAGCCTTCCAAGCTGATGGCGTGAGTTCGATTCTCATCATCCGCTCCATTAATCTTTTGTGTGGTCTCATAGCTCAGCTGGATAGAGCAACGGCCTTCTAAGCCGTGTGTCCGGGGTTCGAATCCCTGTGGGATCACCATTTTTGACCCATTAGCTCAGTCGGCAGAGCACTTGACTTTTAATCAAGGTGTCCGGAGTTCGAATCTCCGATGGGTCACCATTTTAATAATAGCTGGAGAGGTGTCCGAGTGGTTTAAGGAGCTGGTCTTGAAAACCAGTGATTCCGAAAGGGACCGTGGGTTCGAATCCCACCCTCTCCGCCATGTTATTAATCTTTTGCAATCTGGAGAAGTACTCAAGAGGCTGAAGAGGACGGTTTGCTAAACCGTTAGGGTTCATATTAGGGCCGCATGGGTTCGAATCCCATCTTCTCCGCCATTTGCAGGGGTATAGCTCAGCTGGTAGAGCAGTGGTCTCCAAAACCACGTGCCGTGGGTTCGATTCCTACTGCCCCTGCCAAATAATTAAATATCGGGGTGTAGCGCAGTTTGGTAGCGCAACTGGTTTGGGACCAGTGGGCCGCGGGTTCAAATCCTGCCACCCCGACCATATTAGTAATTTGGGCCATTAGCTCAGTTGGTCAGAGCGTCCGGCTCATAACCGGCAGGTCCCGGGTTCAAGTCCCTGATGGCCCACCATTTTTAATCGTATAATTTGCCCAGATAGCTCAGTAGGTAGAGCAGAGGACTGAAAATCCTCGTGTCCCTGGTTCGATTCCGGGTCTGGGCACCATTTATTTCCAAGGCAATTCTTCGCTGACAAGGTTCCGAAGGGTTGTTTTTTTTTACTTTTTTTGGTATAATCGACAAAGAAATTATGGAGGTTATTATGGCACAACTATACTATAGATACAGCACCATGAATGCCGGAAAATCAATCGAATTGATTAAGGTGGCATACAATTATGAGGAAAGAGGTAAGAACGTTCTTACCCTTGTACCGTCAATAGATAACAGATACGGAACAGGCGTGATTACATCCAGAATCGGTCTTCAGAGAGATGCCATAGCTGTCGACTCAGACACAAACATTCTGGAGCTTTTTTTAAGAGAAAATGATAAAAGAAAGATAGACTGTGTACTGGTAGATGAGTGTCAGTTCCTTAAGAAGCATCATGTCCAGGAGCTGGCGGAAATTGTAGACAGTCTTGATATTCCCGTATTAACCTACGGACTGAAGAATGACTTTAGAAATGAGTTGTTTGAAGGCTCGTATTACATGCTCATATACGCAGACAAGATTGAAGAGATAAAGACTATTTGCTGGTGTGGACGAAAGGCCACAATGGTTGCCAGAATTGTAGACGATAAATTTGTAAAACAGGGAGAGCAGATTATGATTGGCGGAAATGACATGTACATTTCCCTGTGCCGCAAGCACTATAACGACGGTCGTATAGGTCCGGATAAATAGGAGAGATAATAATGAAAACAACTGGGAGAAAATCAATCGTATTGACTTTGATACTGGCTGTATTGATTACCATGACCATCTCCAATTATTCCTTCGGGGAGGTGTATGGAGCGTCCGCTCCTCAGGCTAACGGAAAAACCCTCGATGCAGTTTATGTCAGGAAATCACCTAGTACAGATGCGAATAAATTAGCTTTGATAAATGAGGGCACCGGTATAAGTATTTCATATGAGAAATTTACGTCATCCAACTCTACGGCTGCAAGCTCAAAGTGGTATTATTTACCTTCATATAAGGGTTATGTAAGGGCTGATTTGGCTACTATTTCTTATAAAACACCTGTAACCGGAAAACTGACTGAGGATGGTATAAGTGTTCGAAAAGGTGCGGGTACATCCTATGAAAGGGCATATACCTGGAATAAGGGAAAAAGCGTCAATGTGGTTCTTAAGGCATATGATAAGACAGGTAATATCTGGTACAAGATTCGTTACAACAGTAAGTACTATTATATTTACGGACAGTATGTGTCTCTGACAGATATCTCAACAAGCCTGACGACCACTACCCCATCTCTTCCAAAGGGCTCAGCTACATTAAAGACATCTGCATATATTCGAAAGTCTGCAGATTCCAGTTCAGCAAAGGGTAAATTACTGAGCAAGGGAACAAAGATAGAAGTTTCATCAGTGAAATTCAAGTCATCATCATCAAGCTCAGAAAAGAGATGGTACTATGTACCTGCATATAACGGGTATCTCAGGGCAGACTGGATATCCCTATCCCACCCAAAAGCTGCCCAGGGTAAGATAAATGATAATGACATTAGCATACGTAAAGGAGCGGGAACCTCTTTTGCAAAGGCCTACACCTGGAACAAGGGTAAGGTAGTTAACGTTGTTTTGAAAGCTTATGACAGTACGGGAAAGAAATGGTACAAGATTAAATACAACGGTAATTACTATTATGTAAGTGCTGCCTATGTAACATTAACCGGAACCACTGTCACAATGTCGAGTGGAACAACAAGCTCAGGCACAACTCAGACTACACAGGTGGCTGCAATTTCAACACCTGAGGTAAAGGTGAAGCTTCTAAAAAACGCATATGTTAGAAAGTCAGCCAAGTATGAGTCTGAAAAACTGGCATTGCTGAAAGCAGGGGAAGTTTTTGATGCTTCTTCAGTAGTCTACAAAACAACATCTTCAACAGCTTCAGACAAAAGATGGTACTATATACCTGCCTATAAAGGATATATTCGTGCAGACTGGATCTCTTTGACCCACAGAACACCTGTGCAGGGCAAAATTACAGAAGACGGAATAAGCGTTCGAAAAGGTGCAGGAACATCCTTTGCAAAAGCCTACACATGGAATAAGGGGAAAACGGTTAACGTTGTGCTGAAGGCCTTTGATAACGCAGGAAACAAATGGTATAAGGTAAAATACAACGGTAAGTATTACTACATACGCAGCAGCTATGTTGCTCCTGTGACATCAGCTGCAGATACAGGCATAATTGCCACAGGTAAGATTACAGAAGAGATAAATGTCAGAACAGGACCGGGAACACAGTATAGTATCTACAAAACACTAAACAGCGGAACATCTGTGAACATCTACGGAAAACCGACAGATGCATATGGTACCGTATGGTATAAGATAAAACTTAACGACAAGTACTACTATGTTTGTTCTGATTTTGTTAAGCTTGATTCTTCAACAGAGAACTCTGCAGATCAGCCGACTAAAATTGCAACCGGTGTCACTACAGACAACTACATCAATCTCAGAACAGGACCGGGATCCGGATATTCCGTGTATTGTACTGTAAATAAAGGTGTAACTCTGGACATATATAAGAAATCCACGGACTCATACGGAACAGTATGGTACAAGGTTTTATATAAGAACTCATATTTTTACATCTGTGCAGACTATGTCAAAATCACATCAGGAAGTGTTGACGGAAGTACAACCACATATCCTGTGTCAGGCTGGACTACAGATGATGTTAATGTAAGAAAGGGCGCAGGAACCTCATACGCAAAGATTACCACCCTATCTTCGGGAACAAAGGTTACGCTAACAGGGACAAAAAAGGATACAGCGGGTAATATCTGGTATTCTATAGATTATTCCGGTCAGACGGGATATATAATCGCTGATTATATTACAACTACAAAACCGGGTTCCGCTACAAACCCTTCAAATTCAACGATAGTTTCTGCGGCAGAATTTAAGAAGATGTTAGAATCCTTTCCTGAATCCTATCGAGACGGACTGACTGCACTTCATGAGGCACACCCTACATGGAGATTTACTGCGAAGAATACAGGCCTGAAATGGAGTGATGCTCTGGCTGCACAGTGCAGAGATTACACGGTTAACCTTACAACATTTAAAGGTGCCTACAGAAAAGTTGCCAATGGAACTTATGATTTTGAAAATCATACATATATTGGTTTTGATGGACCAAATTGGGTAGCTGCTTCCAATCAGGCTGTTGCATTTTACATGGATCCTCGAAATTGGCTGACCGAATCAGGTATCTTTATGTTCGAAAACATGTCATATAATGGAGATACTCAGACTGAGAGCGTGGTGAGAGCCATTCTTTCCAAGACCGCTGTGCCTGTATCCTATTCATCTACTTACATGGAGGCAGGTCAGAAATATAATATCAGTCCTGTTTATCTGGCATCAAAAACCTATCTGGAGCTGGGATCATCTGACTATATGATAAACGGTAAATATAACGGATGCTATAATGCCTTTAACATTGGTGCTACGGACAGCGCTGACGGCAGTGCGGCAAACAAAGGCCTTCAGTATGCGGCAGGTTCCGGTTCCTATGGACGTCCATGGAATACATTGAGAAAAGCAATTCTGGGAGGAGCCAACTTCATTGCCAGAGGATACATCGCAAACAATCAGTATACTCAATACTATGAGAGATTTAATGTGCTAAACGGTATAAACTGTGTAGGTACCCACCAATATGCTACGGCAATACACAATGCTGCAACACTGTCATCCGTCACCCAGAGCGATTATAGAAATTTCGGTATGCTGTCAACAGGATTCTCCTTTGAAATACCTGTATATGAGAATATGCCTTTAACCTTGTGTAAAGCACCGTCTGTATCTGAGAGCAACAATAACTACCTAGACTCTCTAAAGGTATCTGTTAACGGAAGCTCCTATGCATTTACAACAACATTCAGTCGCTTTACCACGGCATATGTAGTGAAGAGTACTCTGCCGAAAACTGCAGACGAAATCAAAGTTACTGCAAAAGCAAATGACAGTAATGCAACAATAACTGTAAGTGGAAATACTAATCTGCAGCAGGGTGTTAATCTGGTTACTGTTAAGGTTAAATCCACATCAGGTTTGGTCAGAACATATAAAATTTCCGTTACAAGGAAATAGGAGTAATTAAAGCTTTATGAAATTATACGGAGTATGTGCAAAGACGGTTTTAACCGTCGTGTTACTACTGATGATTACCGCAAAGGCTTTGTATTTTACAGAAGAAGTATCAGAAGATGCTTCTTCTGTTTCTGTTTTAGAGGATGTTGTCGAAAACAAAGTTGAGAAACCCACATGGATAAAAGCAGTACCCGCCGGTTTTTATTCCCGAAAAATAGCGTGGAAAAGTGTTGATGATATTGACGGATACCAGCTGGAATACGGAACAAATCGATTTTTAATGAACAGCAGAAAATTTGAACTGAATGCTGATAAGTCTTTCTGGAAGGCCGGGGATATACCTTTATCAAAGCCTCTGTTTGCAAGAGTAAGAGCATTCGTAAAAACAGATAACAAAGTGGTATACTCCCAATGGACTGAGACAGCAAATACTACAGAAAAGAGCTATGTTGTCTATGACAGAGCAGAAGATGAGAAGGGTATATATGAACTCAGAAACAGACTGGGACAGAGCATGTACGGATATGACACAGTTCAGGGCGGTTGTACAGACGGTACTTTTGCATATTACCTTATGTACAACAGGAGAATTGAAAGTTGTAAGCTTGCCAAGGTGAGGCTGTCAGACGGAACTGTAGAAGCTGTTTCCCTTCCTCTACCGGTTGATCACGGAAATGACATAACGTACAATCCAAATACCCGGGAGCTGATAGTTTCCAACTGCAGAGTTCATATCAATCGATTTACCGTAATAAATGCCGATACCCTGAAGGTTGTCCGAAAATCAGATGTAACAATTCCACAGAATATAGCCGGGTTTTGTGCCATTACATATGACCCGGAATCTGATACTTATATATCCGTTACGAAAGGAAAAATCGGATTTGCCGTAATGGACTCCGACTTCAAAATTAAAAAGCTTATTCCCATGACAGGAAAACCTAAGGGATACATCTGGCAATCCCTGGACTCAACGGAAAACTATCTTCTGGCGGGACTGAGCCCAAAGGCAGGCAGTGGTAACAGATACAACATTATTGCTGTTTTTGACAGACAGGGGAGACTGATAACCAGCATTCAGCTATTGGAAAGCCTTGAACTGGAAAATGTTTTTCATGTGGGAACAAGATTCTATACTGCCTATTATTCCGCAGTCCGTAAAAATCAGAGCCTGATTAGAAACAACTACATTTATATCTTTGATACAGAGGATGAAAGGCCGATGATGAAAAACAGCATTCTACTTCCGCCGGCGCCTTATGGTATTAAGGCAAGCACACATGCTGCAGAAACCGATTTAAGCTGGAGTAAGGCTTCTTTCGGAACCGGATACATAATTTACAGGGCAGAAGAGAAACAAGGAAATTTTAAGTGTATCAAAGTTATCAGAGACCTGAATACCACGACATATACAGATAAAAAGCCGGATAATAAGAAAACCTACCGTTACAGACTTCGAACCTATGAGTTTTCAAAAGGTCGAATCCATTACAGCAGGTATTCGGATCTTTCAACAATAACGACAGAATAGGCTTTATAGCCGGCATCCCTGATATGAGCCTCGTCTGCGAAGCTCTGCATTTATCCCGTTAAGGATAGTTCTCTTTCTGTAGCTCCATTCAGGAGTTATAAGAATCTTTCTTGGAGCATCGCCGGTTAATCGGTGCAGAACTATTTCCGGCGGGATTATTTCTATCAGATCACAGACAAAGTCTACATACTCCTCCAGGGAAGGAAATGAATTGTAATCGCTGTAGCATTTTTCCATCCTTGAACCTTTTACTACATTCAGAAGATGTAGTTTCAGACCCCATGCACCGGATTTACATACATAATTTACAGAATCTATCATTTGCTGACGACTTTCACCGGGAAGTCCAAGGATAAGGTGAACAACTACCTTGATGTTACGGTCAGTAAGGGCTTTAATAGCCTCGTCAAAGACATGAAGCTCATAGCAGCGGTTAATAAGATCTGCTGTTTCCTGATGAATTGTCTGTAAGCCCAGCTCTACCCAGAGGAAGTGATCCCTGTTTATCTCCTCCAGAAGATCCAGGACTTCATCGTTAATACAGTCGGGTCTTGTTGCGATGGCAATGCCGGAAATCAGCGGATTATTTAAGGCAGTGTAGAACTTTTCTCTTAAGACGTTAACCGGAGCGTAGGTATTGGTGTGGTTCTGAAAATATGCCAGATATTTTGCTTTTGGCCATTTTTCTGACAGTAGCGCAATCTGGTCTTCGATGGTTGAAGCAAAGTCACCGCCACCTCCTTCGGAGCAGAAAAGACAGCCTCCCAATCCCTTGGTGCCGTCTCTGTTAGGACAGGTGAAACCACCGTCAATTGCCAGCTTTACAGTCTTTTCTCCAAACTGAGTTTTCAAGTATGAACTTACAGAATTTATTAATTGATTCATAGCAAACCTCTTTTTTTAAGCTAAATAATATGGTATAATATTTTGTCATAAATGTGAAGTAATTTTTGCACGAAGGAGAAGAAAAGCATTGAAAAAATTACTCTTGCACAGCTGCTGCGGTCCCTGCAGTACGGCAGTTATAGAGAGGCTGGCACAGGACTACAGCATTACGGTTTTCTACTATAATCCATGCATTACAGACAGTGATGAGTATGAAAAAAGAAAAGAAAATCAGATTAAATTCATCGAGGAGCTCAACCGCAGAAAAATCTTTGATGAGACTGTGAATTTTGTGGAAGGTAAATACAATCCAGCAGATTATTTTCAGCTGACAAGGGGCTTTGAGAATGAACCGGAAGGTGGAGCAAGATGTACACTCTGTTTTAAACAGAGACTTGAGGAAACCGCAGCCTATTGCAAAGCTGAGAATTTTGATGTGTTTACCACAACCCTTACAGTAAGTCCACACAAAAACTATCCATTGATATCCCAAATAGGGAGGGAAATGGCGGAGAAATATCACAGGGATTTCCTCGATTTGGATTTCAAAAAGAAAGCGGGCTTTCAGAGAAGCATAGAGCTTTCCAAAGAATATGACTTATACAGGCAGAATTATTGCGGATGCCTGTATTCAATAAGATAAGAAAAGGAGTGAGAGAAATGGCATACTTAATTAAACCAGAAAACTATAGCCCTGTTATCAGTCCACTGGAAACACAGAGAGCTATCAAAAAAATCAAAGATTATTTCCAGCAGGAGCTGGCATATGGATTAAACCTTAGAAGAGTATCAGCGCCTTTATTCGTAGTACCGGAAAGTGGATTAAATGATAATCTGAATGGAGTAGAGAGGAGAGTTTCTTTTACTCTTAAGGATATTGATGAGTTAAATGTTGAGGTTGTACAGTCCCTTGCAAAGTGGAAGAGAATGGCTCTGGGCAAGTATGGAATTAAGCCGGGCAACGGTATATATACTGACATGAACGCTATCAGAAGAGATGAGGAGCTTGACAATCTTCATTCTGCATACGTTGATCAGTGGGACTGGGAAAAGGTCATCACTAAGGACCAGAGAACACAGGAATACCTTCATGAAACAGTAATAACAATCTATAATGCAGTAAAGAATCTTGGAGACTATGTAAACAGACTGTACAGAGATCTGCAGACAGAGCTTCCAAATGAAATATACTTTATAACTACGCAGGAACTGGAGGATTTGTATCCTAACAAGACTCCGAAGGAAAGAGAAGATCTTATCTGTAAAGCTCATGGTGCAGTTTTCATTGAAAAAATCGGAGGAGAACTGAAATCAGGTGAAAAGCATGATGGCAGATCACCTGACTATGATGACTGGGAACTGAATGGTGACATTATTCTTTGGAACGATGTTCTTGACAGAGCTTTCGAAATTTCCTCCATGGGAATCAGAGTTGATGCTGAGGCCATGGACAGACAGCTGTCTCTTGCAGATGCTGATGACAGAAGAGAACAGTCTTTCCATAAGGCAATACTAAATGATGAGCTTCCTTATTCAATCGGAGGCGGAATCGGTCAAAGCCGTCTATGTATGTACTTCCTGAGAAAAGCACATATAGGTGAAGTACAGGCATCTGTATGGTCAGATCAGATGATTGAAGAATGCAGAAAAGCTAATATTTTCTTGCTGTAATATCTTTTTCTACAGAGGTTTGAATGAAATACGTTAACGTTGTTATTGACAATAAAAGCAGACATACTGATACCTTCTACACTTATAAAACCGATTTGGATATTGGTGTAGGAAGTGTTGTAAATGTTCCCTTCAATCGTGGAAACAAGCTGAAAACAGCGTATGTGTTTCAGACTGATGTTGAGCCTCAGTGCAGACCGTCAAGTATTAAATCCATCGAATCCGTTAACGAGGACATTTCTTTAACCGAGGAGATAATAGAAACCTGCAAATGGATGAAACACAGGTATGGAATAACTTACCTGGATGGAGTTAAATGCTTTGTCCCAAACGGCAAACCGGCCAGGACGGGAAAAGAGAAGGAACCCTACAAGGATGAACAGGGTGAAAAACAGGATATTGCCGCTCTTACCCATGAGCAGACGTACGCTGTACAGACTATAGGCAATGCCATAGAAAACAACAGACAGGAAAATTTTCTCCTTCACGGAGTAACGGGAAGCGGAAAGACAGAGGTTTATATGCAGTCAATAAGCAAAGCTCTTGACTGCGGTAAAACCGCTGTAATGCTGGTTCCTGAAATAGCGCTTACCAAACAGATTATTGACAGATTTATAGGGCGATTTGGCAAAGAAAGCATCGCAGTGCTTCATAGTAAGCTGACTAAACGGGAAAGATACGATGAGTGGGTCAGAATCAGACGAGGAAATGTTAAGATAGTAATCGGTGCCAGACTTGGTGTATTTGCTCCATTAGATAACATCGGATTGATCATTTTAGATGAGGAACATGAAGCAACCTATAAATCTGATATGAATCCTAAGTATGAAACCGTTGACATTGCACTGAAACGTCTGATGACTTTTAAGGGAGTACTGCTTCTGGGAAGTGCAACACCGTCGGTAGTCTCATATAAAAGAGCTGAGGACGGAATTTACAAGCTTATTGAGCTGAAAAAAAGATATAACAGTGGTCCATTACCTGATGTAGAGCTGGTAGATATGAAGAACGAGCTGAAAGAAGGAAATACTACGATTTTCAGTGACCGGCTCTATAATGAAATGCAATATACCCTGGAAAGGGGACAGCAGGTAATATTATTCCTGAACAGAAGAGGTTATTCAACCTTTATATCCTGCAGAGAATGCGGAGAGGTGATGAGGTGTCCCGAATGTGGAATTTCTCTCACGTATCACAAGAAGGAAAATGCGGCAATATGTCATTATTGCGGAAAGAAATTCAGTTTGGATCAAAGCTGCAGTAAGTGCGGCAGTCCTTTTATGACCTATTCCGGAGCAGGAACGGAAAAGGTGGAAGAAATAACCCAACAGCTTTTCTCAAACAGAAAAGTTGAAAGACTTGATCTGGATACTGCCAAAAATAACAGAGAAATTAACAGAATTGTAAACAGCTTTTCTAAGGGAAAGACAGACATACTCATAGGAACACAGCTTGTGGCTAAAGGCCTTGATTTTAAAAATGTAGGGCTTGTAGGTGTTATTGCCGCAGATGTAGGTTTGAACATTCCGGATTACAGAGCTACGGAAAGGACTTTTCAGCTTGTAACTCAGGTGGCAGGAAGAGCCGGACGAGGAGATGAAAGAGGACGGGTGATTGTTCAGACCTTCTCCCCTGACAACTTTGCTCTGAAGGCCGCTGCGCATCATGACTATATCTGCTTTTATGACAGAGAAATTCAGGCGAGAGAATTGATGAACTATCCTCCTTTCTCTGATTTGATTTGCGTCGAGTTTACAAGTACAGACGAAATGCTGGCATATAATACTGCAGCAAGCTGCAAACGATATCTGCAGAAATGCAACCTGGAGAACGGGCGGGAAACTATCTTTGATCCAAAAGAATCCTTCGCCTTTAAGGGTAAGGACAGCTTCAGGTATTGTATTCTGATAAAGTGTCCAAAGGGACTGAGAAATGAATACGTATATTACATTAATGCATTTGGCGATAATATTTTGAAAAACAAGATAGATTGCAACATGATAATTGATGTTAATCCATATAGTACAATTTAGAATAGGAGAGAATTATAATGGCAATTAGAAATGTAGTCACTGAAGGCGATGAGATTTTAAGAAAGAAATGCAGAGTGGTTACTGAGGTAACTGACAGAATAAGAGAAACCATGGAGGATATGCTGGAAACCATGCATTCCCAGGCAGGCGTCGGAATCGCAGCACCACAGGTTGGTGTCATGAGAAGAATGTTCATTGCAGAACCGGAACCGGGAAGAGTATATTACATGATAAACCCTGAAATTCTGGAACAAGATGGAACTCAATTCTCTTCAGAAGGCTGTCTAAGCGTACCCGGTTTGGTAGGCGATGTAGAGCGTCCTGAAAGAATTAAAATCAAAGCGATGGATCTTGACGGAGAAGTAAAGACCTATGACTTTGAAGGCTTTGATGCCGTAGTTATGTGTCATGAAAATGACCATCTTGACGGAATATTATATATCGATAAAGCAAAAAATATCAGAGATGCGGAAGCGGCAATTGACGAGGATGAAGAGGAGATCTAATATATGAAAATTGTTTTTATGGGAACTCCTGATTTTGCGGTACCTGTTCTGGATGAAATACTCAAAGCAGGCCATCAGGTTGGGTATGTTATTACTCAGCCTGACAAAGCAAGAAACAGGGGTAAACAGGTGCAGTTCACTCCGGTGAAGGAACTGGCTGTTGCCAACAATATAGAAGTTCTTCAGCCTGTCAGAATCAAAGACAGCAAAGAGGTTATGGATATTCTTACAGACTATAATCCTGACATAATTGTTGTTGTTGCTTACGGTCAGATTTTGCAGAAGGAAATCCTGGAACTGCCAAAGTATGGCTGTATAAATGTCCATGCATCACTTCTACCAAAGCTTAGAGGTGCATCTCCCATTCAGCATGCAATTCTGGTTGGAGAAGAAAAAAGCGGTGTAACCATTATGCAGATGGGAGAAGGACTTGATACGGGAGATATGTTAACCAAAGCTGAGACTGAAATCGGCAGAAAAAACGGCGAAGAACTGCATGATGAGCTGTCAGAGATGGGAGCAAAGCTGCTGGTTGAAACTCTTGAGCTTATCGAGAATGATCAGGTAGTACCGGTACCTCAGGATGACAGCCTTTCAACATATGCCGGTATGATTTCCAAAGAGGATGGAAAAATTGATTTTGATAAGTCACCTGTTGAGATCGAACGGCAGATTAGAGCCTTTGATCCATGGCCGGGAGCATTTTGTTCATTAAATGGTGCTACGATGAAGGTCTGGAAGGCAGAGGTAATTGACAGGGAGCTTGACCTGATGCCGGGAACTGTTGCGACTGTTTCGAAAGATGGTATTGACATTTGCTGCGGTGGTAGTACACTTAGGGTTACAGAAATTCAGATGCCCGGTAAGAAGAGAGTTTCAGTTGATGCTTTTTTACGGGGAAATAAAATTGAAAAGGGAATAGTATTAGATTAAAATAATAAGGGGGAAAGAAAATGTTTTACGATTCAACATATATCATTCTTATACCTGCGATTCTGTTTACTTTATATGCACAGTCACAGGTTAAAGGCGCATTTAACAGATATTCCAAGGTTAGAAATCAGAAGAATATTTCAGGAGCGGAGGCAGCCAGAATTGTACTGGATTATAACGGACTTTCAGATGTTAAAATCGCACCGATCAGAGGCAGCCTTACAGACAACTACAATCCGACCAATAAGGTGCTGTCCTTATCTGAAACCGTATATGGTGTGAACTCTATCGCAGCTATAAGTGTTGCCTGCCATGAGGTGGGTCATGCTATTCAGCACGCTAACGGATATGCACCACTGAAGGTAAGAAACAGCATTGTTCCGGTAGTTAATTTTGCATCAAAGCTGACATGGCCGATGATAATCATTGGTTTGATTCTTCTTTCAACCAGCGCTGAAAGCTGGTATTTCGGAAATATGCTGTTTAATATCGGAGTAATCGCTTTTGGAGCTATTGTAGTGTTTCATCTGATTACATTACCTGTAGAATTTAACGCAAGCAGCCGAGCCATAGACCAGATGATGGAGCTGGGGCTTGTAACAGATGCAGACGTTCATGGATCAAAGAGAGTGCTTAGAGCCGCAGCAATGACTTATGTTGCCGCCCTTGCCACAGCAGTTGCAAATCTGCTTAGAATTCTTGCAATTAGAGGTAGGGACTAGGAGACAGGCTCATGGACTTAAACCGAAGAGTGGCATATAATGTGCTTCTTGAAATAGAACGAAATGATGCATATTCAAATATCGAACTTAATAAACAGATTGATATTCATAAACCTGACTCTCCGGCCTTTGTGAGAGAACTGGTTTATGGAGTATTGGAGAATAAGATATACCTGGACTACGTCTTGTCACATCTGATAGTGAAAGGACTGAAAGGCGTCAAGAAACAGCCCCTTGTTCTGTTGAGAATGGGAATATACCAGTTGGCTTTCATGAATTCTGTTCCGGAATATGCTGCCGTAAATGAAACAGTTACTCTGGCCGGAAAGGTCGCAAGAGGCAGAGAAGGCTTCATTAATGGAGTCCTCAGAGGATATATCAAAAATAAGCAGGATATCACGTTACCGTCTGCCGTGCAGGATACCGTTTATTATCTTTCCGTCAAATACTCCTTTGAACCATGGATTGTAAATCTATGGTGCGAGCAATACGGAAAAGAGAAGACTGAGGAGATAATGAAGGCCTGCAATGAAACACCTAAGCTGTCCATTCGTGTAAACAGGCTGAAAACTGACGTCGATTCCCTTAAGGAAAGCCTATCAGAACTGGGTTTCCGTGTTGAAAAGGGAAAACTCAGTGAAAACGTTCTGTTTGTTCAGGGAACCGGTCTGCTTGAGACTGAAGAATACAGAACAGGTATGTTTTCTGTCCAGGATGAGTCCTCTGTAGTGGCAGCTGAAACTCTTTCGCCGAAACCGGAAGATAAGGTAATTGATATGTGTGCTGCACCCGGCGGAAAAACTCTTGCAATGGCTGAGCTTATAAACAATCGAGGATATATCAAAGCCTTTGATGTATACGAACATAAGCTGGAGCTTATACATAGAGAATCTGAGAGGCTGGGAATTACCTGTATTACAACGGATCAGGGTGACGGTACGGTTTATAATGAATCACTTGAATGCTGGGCAGACAAGATTCTGGTTGACGGTCCATGCTCCGGTTTGGGAGTAATCAGGAGAAAACCGGAGATAAAATACAAGAAATTAACAGACAATGGAAAATCTCTTGCTGAAAAACAGCTGGCCATTCTCGAAAATGCATGCCGCTATTTAAAAGCAGGGGGATATATGGTATACAGTACCTGTACCATTAATAGAATAGAAAACGATGATGTAGCCGATGAGTTCATTCGGCGACATAGCAACTTTGAAATAGAGTATCGCAAACAGTTTATTCCTGGATTAGATGAAACCGATGGATTCTACATTTGCAGGATGAAAAAAAAGGAGTAATAAAATGGAAGTTGGTTTTAAAACTGACAAAGGGGTTAGACGTTCCAACAACGAGGATGCATGTTTCGTAATGAAAAAAGACAGATTTTTTGTTGTTGCTGACGGCGTTGGAGGCAATAATTCCGGAGAGATTGCCAGTAGAACGGCTGTAAGTGAAATAACTAAGTTTTTTCAGGAGCAGCCGTTGAAAAAGAAGGCCGATGCCGAGGACATAAGAAAATACTTTGAGCTTTGCATGGCAAGAGCTAATCTGGCGGTTCTTCAGAAATCCCAAAAGATTCCGAAGAATAAAGGCATGGCAACGACAGTGGTAACAGCCTACATAGATAAAAACTGTGCCCATATTACAAATATAGGCGATAGCAGAGCGTATCTGTTGCGTAATGGAAAGCTTAATCAGATCACCGAGGATCACACCTATGTTAACACCTTGCTGAAAGCAGGAATTATCTCGGAAGAAGAAGCTTTGAATCATGAAAATCGTAATATGATTACAAGAGCTATCGGTGCAGACAGTATGGTCGATGTCGATGTTTTCGATGTAACTATACAAGCGGGAGACATGATTCTTCTGTGTACCGATGGTCTTTACGGAGAGGTTCCTGAGCAGGAGATAATCAGTATTATGGAATCCGAAGAAACTACTAATGATATTTGTAATTCATTAGTGGACAGTGCAAATTTGCACGGAGGAAGGGATAATATTACTATGGTTGTCCTAAGAATAATGGAGGAAGATATCGATGAGTAAACTACTTGCAGGCAGATATGAACTTATAGACAGAATCGGAGAAGGCGGAATGGCCGTGGTATACAAGGCTAAGGACAGACTTCTCAATCGCTATATTGCTGTAAAAATCTTAAGACCTGAATATACGAGAGATGTTCAGTTTGTCGAGAATTTCAGAAAGGAATCTCAGGCAGCGGCAGGACTTCAGCATCCGAATATTGTAAGCGTTTATGATGTAGGTACAGAGGGCAATATTCACTACATCGTCATGGAACTGATTAACGGCAGGCCTTTAAGTGATATCATAAAAGAAAAGGCTCCTATGCCATACAGTGAAGTTGTGAATATCTCACGACAGGTTGCTTCAGCCCTGAGTGTAGCTCATAAGCATAACATAATTCACCGTGATGTAAAGCCTCATAACATTATGATTACAACCGATGGGATGGCTAAGCTAGCAGACTTCGGTATTGCAAAGGCAGTAAGTGACAGCACTCTTGCATCATCCACCAGCAGGATAATAGGCTCTGTTCACTACTTTTCACCGGAACAGGCGAGAGGCTCATACGTAGATGAAAGATCTGACATTTATTCTCTGGGAATTGTAATATATGAAATGCTTACAGGACAAGTTCCATTTGATGGTGATAATCCGGTTCAGGTAGCTTTGATGCATATTAATGACGACATTGTAGCCCCATCAAAGCTGACACCGGGAATACCGCCGGCTCTCGAAAAACTTGTAATGAAAGCAACTGATAAATTCCAGAGCAACAGATTTGAAAGTGTGGATGCTTTGATTTCAGAGCTGGATAATATAGAGTTTGTATCAAAAATGGTAGGCAAATCCATTTTATTAGGAAATGATTACAGCCTTGAAGATACGGAAACAAATACAACAGATTCAGATCTGAAGAAAACCAATAATAAGAAAGGCAACAAGGATACAGGTAAGTCTGAGTCGAAAAAGAATAAACATGAAGACTCAGAAAATACAGCCAACAATAAGAAGAAAAACAAAAACAAAAACAGAAAGAAGCTGTTTATCGGAATTGCAGCGGGTATTGCCGTATTGTTAATTGCTTTGGGAGTCGCTTTTGCTACAGGACTTATCAGTTCAGGTATAGATGTTCCTGACCTGAAAAACATGACGGTAAAAGAGGCAGAGGAAAAGCTGAAGGAACTGAAGCTGGAAATTAAGGTGGGAGAAGAAGTTCCTAGTGACGATGTGGAGAAAGGTAAAATTGCCTCGCAAACGCCTGAACAGGGCACCAAACTTAAGGCCGGCGAAGAAGTAACTGTAATGGTAAGTTCAGGAAAACCGACAGGAGAGGTGCCTTCACTTATCGGCAAGGTTTTCGATGAAGAAGTAATCAGTACATTCCTTCTTGCAAACAACTATGCTCTGGGAGATGTTACCAGAGTGGAAAGTGACTCACCTGAGGGTGAAATAATTGACCAGACTCCTTCTGCCGGAACAGAGGTTGAAACCGGAACTAAAATCGATATAGTTGTAAGCAAGGGTACTTCCAAAATACCGGTACCGAATTTAATTGGCAGAACTGTCGATGATGCTAAGCAGTTGCTAAAGGATGCGGGACTGAAGCTTGGTAAGGTTTCATATGAGGAAAGCTCTGTATATAAAGCCAACGTGATTATGGGACATGATTACGAAAATGGTGAAAAGGTAGAAAAAGGAACTTCTGTAGATATTATAGTAAGTAAGGGTGAGCCTGATATTGCACCACCTGATGATACGGATACGCCGGATGATCCGGCAGTTAAACCAGATGATGGGGAAGACTCCGGTAATGAAAACACTTCAGGCCAGGATGGGTCGGAAGATGGATCTGACTCCAATGATGACGAATCTGATTCCGGTAATAATTAAAAGGTTAAAGAACAGTTGATGGATGGATTGATTATAAAAGGTATAGGAGGTTTTTACTATGTAAAAACCTCCGAAGGCGTTTTTCAGGCCAAAGGTCGAGGCGTTTTTAAAAAAGAAGGAATCGTTTTAGCCGTCGGTGATGAGGTATCTATCGATGTCCTTCCTGATGGAGATGCGGTAATTAACAGTGTAAAGGAACGGAAAAATCACTTTGTAAGACCACCTATTGCAAATGTAGATTCAATAGTGGTGGTTTTAGCTGCGGCAAAGCCAAAGCCTAATTTTACTCTCATAGATAAGTTCCTCATTATGGCTGAAAAGCATGGAATCGAACCTGTAATCTGTATAAACAAATGTGACCTTAGTCCTCAGGAGGAAGTTGACAGCATGGCAGAAATATACAGCAATGCATATTCTGTAGTCAAAACAAGCAGTGTAACCGGCCAGGGAATAGATGAACTTGCTTCCCTCATCAGCGGGAAAAAGGTTGCTTTTGCAGGACCATCAGGAGTCGGAAAATCATCTATTACAAATAAGATAATTCCGGAGGCCAACATGGAAACAGGTGGTATCAGTCAAAAGACCAAGAGGGGCAAGCATACTACCAGACATGTGGAAATATTTGAAACACTGCAGGGAGGATTGCTTTTTGATACACCCGGCTTTACGTCCTTTGAGATATTAGACGCAGAAGAGGATGAGCTTAAGGAACTTTATCCGGAAATCGCAAGATATACCGGAATGTGTCGTTTTGATAATTGTAGACACCTGAAGGAACCGGGGTGTGCAGTAAGAGATGCAGTGGAAAAGGGAGAAATAAACAGTAAACGTTACGATTCTTATCTTTTTCATATGGATGAGATAAAAAACAGGAAAAAGTATTAATAAGGAGAATTCTAATGGGAAAACTAGCACCATCAATTTTATCCGCTGATTTTGCAAGACTTGGAGAACAGGTGGAGGCAATCAGCAGAGCCGGAGCAGATTATATACATGTAGATGTCATGGACGGGCATTTTGTACCGAATATCAGCTTTGGCAGTACAGTTATGAAGTCTCTGAATAAACTGGAAACCGCACCTTATGATGTTCATCTGATGATAGAAAATCCAGATGATTATATAGGTGATTTCGTTACAGAAAAGACAGAATTCATCGTTGTACATCAGGAAGCATGCAGACACTTACATAGGACTATACAGAATATTAAGTCATATAATGTTAAGGCCGGTGTATCTTTGAATCCCGGTACTCCCATATCAGCCCTAGACTGTATTTTAAGTGATGTGGATCTTGTTCTCATAATGTCTGTGAATCCCGGATTCGGTGGACAGAAATTTATTCCTAATGCTATTGAAAAAATCAGAGAGCTTGATAGAATTCGTAAGGAAAAAGGCTATGGCTTTGTAATTGAGATTGATGGCGGAATCATTCTAGACAATGCTGCCGATGTAAAAAGAGCCGGCTGTGATATCTTTGTAGCAGGGTCCGCAGTTTTTGGAGCTGAGGATATAGAGCAGAGAGTAAAGGAATTTAAGCAGATTCTGTAAAGAGACAGAGCATACTAGACATAGAATTAAATAACGCAATGATAAAACCCGAGAATTATCATGATTCTCGGGTTTTATATATTCTGATAAGGTTTGTTTTGTCAATTAATCTGTTCCTTCGTCATTCGTCAGATGAAGGGGCGTCGTCATTATCGCCATCATCGGCTTCTCCGTCGTCATCATCATCTCCTGATTCAGGTAGATTGGAATCCTTATTGTCATCCGGAGTATTATCCTGATCATCCGTTTTATTATCGTCGTCAGACGACTCCTGTTTCTCCGGCTTCTGGACTACAAGGGTTTCATCCGGACTTATAGGATATTTATCAGGATTTGTATTATGCTTGTAACAGTAATACTTAGGTAATTTATCTTCTTCAGTATATGCATTTACCTTCTTAACATGAGTACAGCCCGGTGTTGCAAGATAATTTGTATCTGTACAAATCTTGATTGTCTTTTTCAGATCCTTTACATCAACCGTACCGCCTTGTGTACCGCTTATGCAGTAATCCTTACTGTGGATAACATTGGATGGAGCTGATTTATATGAACCCTTCTTTGCTGCAGGAATCTGATCCATAATTCTTCCCCATAATCTGGCAGCATATACACTGGAGCTGGTAAGTTCAAAGTTCTGATCGTTACCGATCCACAAAGCAGCGGAATAGTTTGGAGTGAATCCGTCAAACCAGATGTCGACCTGATTATCCGTTGTACCGGTTTTACCGCCACTCTGTACGCCGGATATTGCAGCAGGCCATCCCAATCCGCTGGTTACTACAGACTTAAGCATATCAGTCATAATCCATGCAACTCCGGAATCCAGAACTCTGTGCTTCTTGGATTTTGTCTTATTAATGATAACCTTGCCTTCATTATCTAGAACCTTTGTATATGCAGTAGTTTCATAACGTACTCCGTTATTAGGGAAGGTAGTGTATGCACTTGCCATATCTAAAGGAGTTACACCTCTGGACATTCCACCAAGAGCAAGAGCTGCTAAGTTGTTGTCGTTTGTTTCGCCTTCAGTAACAAGTGTTGAGATACCATATTTTTCAACAAGATCCATGGAGTAATCGGTACCAACCTGCATCAGGATTTTCACTGCACAGGTATTAAGTGATTGCTGTAAAGCAGTTCTCATGGTGACAGGCCCCACATTTCCACCGCCGGCATTGCTCGGCCATTTTTCACCGTTTATTGTAGTAGGCTCATCTATTACAATTGAGCTTGGTGTCATGTAATTACCCCAGTATTTAGCTCCCTGTTTGTCAATTTTGTAGTTGACAAATTTATGTTTGGTGCCATTCTGTGCTTCCTCGGCACTCTGCTGAAGTGCTGCTGAGTATACACCTAAAGGTTTGATAGATGAACCCGGCTGTCTAGGACTGGTAGCTCTGTTATGAAGCTGTCTTCCGGTCGTTTTTCTTCCTCCAACCAAAGCCTTAATGTATCCTGTTGAGTTTTCAACAATGGCCATTGCAGCCTGAGGCTGAACTACCTTTTGCTCTAAAGTATATCCTTTGGATGTAAGGGATATGCTGCCGTCCTTTTTAAACTTAAAGTAGCCTTCGTAATTCTCATCCTTGAAGAAGTCTGCGGAAATAACAATATTTCCATTTTTATTCATTGTTTTGTAGTTCTGAGGAATGTTGACATATCCGCCATTAATAGAGCAGAGCTGTCCTTCTTCATCATACAGATACATTGGCTTAAATTCAATGCTGTAATCAACTTCTCCCTGTACTTCAGTGTAATAGAAGTTAAGTCTTTTGCCCGCTTTAAGTACAACGCTTCCGTCAGAACGTTTTTTTGCTTCTTTGCTTGAGAAATTCATACGACCGTTTTTATCAAAGTAGTTATCGTAATCATACAGGGCAACGCCACCGTAGGTGTTCAAGATGTTTCCTTCTGAATCCTTAGTCGTATAGATATCAGGGAAATTACTGTTATCTTCAAACTCTTCTTCAATTACATTCTGAGCAGTTGAGTCCAGTGTTGAATAGATCTTCAACCCGCCGTTATAAACCTTGGTGTACGCTGTGTCATAATCCCAGCCTTTTTCTTCCATTAAGTCGTCAATAACTTCACTGATTACGTAATCAGCAAAATATGCGGACTTGGAGCTTGACATATTGTAATTTGGTTTCAGGAAATCTCTCAAATTACGTTTAGAGGCTTTGTTATAAAGTTTTTCGGAAATATATCCCTGCTCCTTCATAAGAGCCAGGCATGTCATTCTACGATCGTAGCTGGCTTCATTTGCCATCCAGTAACCATCGCTGGTTTCCTTAAGAATGTTTTTATCATCCTTATCCACATCTTCTTTATTAACAAATTCAACAAGCTGATATGTTGTCGGAGCCTGTGGCAGGGCAGCCAGTGCAACACACTGCGACAGGTTAAGATCCTTAACATCTTTGGAGAAATATGCCTGTGCCGCAGCCTGAACTCCACTGCTGTGATAGCCGAAGTCTATAGTATTCAGATATGCAAGGAGTATTTCTTCTTTTGTAAGTTGTTTTTCCAGAACAACGGTGTAGTACGCCTCTACAATCTTACGCCTGTAATCGTGATCATAACGGGAATCTTTTAAATATAAATTTCGTGCAAGCTGCTGTGTAATTGTACTTGTACCACTTATGGCACCACCATGTATAATCTTATCTTTAATCGCTCCTATAATTCTGATAAAGTTAAAACCATGATGTTTCCAGAATGTTTTATCCTCCAGAGCAACAACTGCGTTAATAAGGTTCTTAGGGAGATCCTCATACTCAACATTGTCTCTGTTTGATTCCGAATATACAGTATCAATCTCATTTCCCTCATCATCGTAAACGATGGTGCTCTCGTTTAACAACTCATACAGGTTTTCCGGATTAATCTTAGGTGCCTTAGAAATAGTCACACCTGCGAATATTCCTACAGCTATAGCCATCACCATACCCAGGGCAATAAGAATAAGTATTATTCTCTTGAAAAGCTTTTTCTTACTGCCTTTCTTTTTCCCTTTTTTCTTATCGGGTGATTCTTCAGTTGCAGCCGGAGTAGTAGCAGTAGTAGTGTTGATAGAGCTGTTGTTAGAGCCTATTGCATGTTTACCTTTGCTTTTTTTGTTCTTATCGCTACGCATCTGTAACATACCCTTTCTTAAAAGTTTAAAATCTATATCATTATACCATAAATTATAGGCAAAAGTAAGATAATTTATATATAATTAGACATTTTTGCATTTACAGCAAAACACAAAAATGGTATATTATGTAAACAAAGCGCTACTATCGAATAATAAAGTAAATATGAGAAGAAAACTGTTTATTGGAGTACTTTTATTCGCTCTGGGAATTATCACGATGTATGCATATCAGAGCCGGACAGAAAACAGTTCCATGGAGTTTTATATCGGACAGGAGGTCTCCATCTCAGGCAAAATCCTTGAGCTTGAGAGGAAAGATGAAAAATACTATAGAATACTCCTTAAAACGGGAAATTGCCGTATACTTTGCTCATATTTTAATGAGCTTACGGACTACGAAGATCTTTTGTTTTCAAAGGTAACTGTATGCGGAACAGTGAGTAAACCTGACGAATCGTCAAATCCCAGAACATTTGACTATTCTTCATATTTAAAAAGCAGGGGGATCCATTATGTTGCCGTAATTAATCAATTGGAAGCTAATCACTCTGCCATAAAGACTTACGACAGACTAAGACTTTATGTTTTTAAAAAAAGAGAAAGCTTTATCCGAAGGCTTTGTCTTTCAGACAAAGGAGAGTTTTTTCTGAAGGGAGTACTCTTCGGCGACACAAGTGACTTCGATGAAAATGTATATGAGGAATTTCGGCAGAACTCCACTGCACATATTCTTGCAGTAAGCGGACTGCATCTGGGGGTTCTTTACTCGTTGTATAAACTTATTCAGAAAAAGAAGAACAATAAGTTTATCACAATCCTGTTTTTGCTGACTATCGTAATCTACGGAACCGTAACTCAATGGTCTGTTTCAGTCACAAGAGCTTCTGTACTTATATTTCTTGCAGTTTTGGGAAATGAAACAGACAGACGCTATGATCTTCTGACAGCAATCGCCTTAATAGCTGCGGCACTTTTGATATATAATCCGTATGTTTTCTTAGGAGCCGGATTTCAGATGTCTTTTCTTGCTGTAACTTCAATTGGTTTTTTTACTCCATACCTGGAAAGAAGAACCGGGTCTTCTCTTTCGGGAGCATTAGCTGTTCAAATCGGAATGATTCCATATATGATTTACAATTTTAACGGTATCTCCATTATAGGCCTGCTGACAAACATACCGGTTATTTATCTGGTATCACTGATTGTACCAATAGGCGTCTGCAGCTTTTTTATTTTTTTACTCTCAGGTGCCATTATCCCCTTGTTTCCATCTGCACTGGATGGATTATCAAAACTCACAATGGGGATAAATCATTTCATTTCCCGGTTTGAAATATTCTACAGAGAGATTCCGTCAATGAAAATCTGGATGTTGATTCTCATATACGGATTTATGTTTCTGTTATCATCAGAATATTTTCTCATATGCAGAAGCAGAAAGCATTACAGGAAGATTCTGATTTCTGTTCTTATAATCTGTCTGCTGTCTTTCGGGGGATATCTGACTGACAGAAAAGAATTCGATCGATCATCCATGGTATTTCTTGATGTGGGTCAGGGTGATTGCCTTCATATTAAAAGCAGTAGAGGAGTAAGCATTCTCATTGATGGCGGAGGAAACAAGAACTATAACGTGGGAGCAAAAACGCTGAAACCTTACCTGCTGAAAAACGGATTTAATCATGTTGACCTGGCTATTGCCACTCATCTGCATACAGATCACTACCTGGGGCTTGAACAGTTGTCTGAGTGCTTTGATGTTGAGAAAGTTATAACAGAAGGAAAGGCTGGGGACAGGATAGAACTTGATAACGGAGATTATATTCAGGTGTTATATCCTTTTGAAAGAATTGAAGGAGTAGATGATGAAAACACAAACTCAATGGTGTTCAAGGTTTCTGTAAAGGGTGTGACGGCAATGATAACAGGAGATATTACTGAGATAGCGGAGGGACAGCTTGTGGAAAGGTACAGAGAGACAGATACTTTAAAATGTGATATCCTGAAAATTGCTCATCATGGCAGTAGATACAGCAGCAGTGATTCTTTCATTGATGCGGTTAACCCAAAGGTGGCAGTTATTTCAGTGGGAAAGAATAACTACGGTCATCCGGAGCAGGTAGTTTTGGACAAGCTTGAAAAACGAGGAATAGAAATATTCAGAACAGATTATGACGGAGCAGTGGGAATTGAGATAAAGAAAGAAAAATTCACCGTACATACGTGGAAGGATAGAAAATAGGGGCCCGTGTCATATGGTGACGTGTCTTCCTTGAAAAAAGGTTAAAATAAGGTTAAAATATAATCGTAAGAGACAAATAATTTGTCTAAAATAATGAGAAGAGGAAAACAGAGCAAAATGAACAGAAAGAAATCTGAAAAGCATGCTTTTCAGCAGTTTGCAGAAGATATAAAGACAGATAATATCAGCAACGTTATGCTGATGTATGGAGTTGAACAGTATCTGATAAAATGGGCAGTTGACTCTTTGATAAATAAATATGTTAATCCTGCTACTGTTTCTATGGATTACGTTTTGCTTGACGAAGAGCACGCATCCTGTGATGAGATAATAGAAGCATGTGAGACTTTTTCCATGTTCTCAGAAAAGAGAATAGTTTGGGTAAGAAATTTCAAACCTTTGACAAGTGATAGTCCCAGAGGCTACCAGAAAAAAGATTTGGAAAGATTAATCGAATATCTTGAATCTTCTAACCAGGGCACCATAGTTGTTTTTTCTGGGGATGAAATTAAAGATAGTACGCTTATTGTTAAGGCATTGAAGAAAAACGGCAAAACCTATGATTTTGATAAGCTCGGAAAAGGAGAGCTTACCTCATTTGCGAGAAAGAGATTCAGAGCGGCAGGAATAGACATAAGTCCGGCAATTCTGGCACAGCTTATAGATATTACAGGATACAATAACAGAGAAAGTGACTATAGGTTATATAATTTTGAAAACGATATAGCAAAGATAATTGCGCTGAGCGATGGAATCAGAATTACCGAAAGAGATCTTATGGAAGCGGTGAGTGGAGATATGGATACTTTTATCTTCGATATGCTTGACGGAATAGTTGCCAATCAGAAAGACAAGGCCTTTTCTGTTTTGCATAATATGCTTCATTCAGGACAGGATGCTTTTTCCATTATTGGCTCTATCGCTTCTCAGTTTGAACTAATGCTTTCAATCAGGCAGTTGAGAGAAGACGGAATGGATCTAAAAGGAATTCACAGCAGATTAGGTGGAAGTGAATTCAGAATAAAAAAACTTCTTCCTTATACAAACCGTTATTCAGTGGAGAAGCTGAAAAAAGCTCTATCTTCAATTTACGAAGTGGACAGAAGCATTAAAACAGGCTTACTTTCGGACGAACTGGCGTTGGAGATTTTTATCGCCGGAATATAGTTGGATGGATATTTATTCACAATACTTATATGAGCTTGCAAATGACTGAATAACTCATGATAACATGTGGATAACTTTAGTGTTGACAAATGCGAAAAGCTGTGCAATCATTGGAAACACTGGCTTATAGACATAATAATTATCCACATCATACCGTGCATTAAATTGTATACGATTTGGCATTTTATGTGAAGAAGATGTGCAAAGGTGTAAATTCGAACATTTAACGAGTGTGGAAAAGTATAGCATAAAAATGACCCTTGTCGACAAGTATCGACAAGGGTCAAAATATTTTTTAGCTTGATGCATCCAGCAATTCACGGGCACTCTTTCTGGTCGTTTCAGTGATGTTTTCTCCTCCCAGCAATCTTGCTATTTCATCTGTTATTTCCTCACTGTGAAGACGTTCAACCCTGGTATAGGTTTTATCTTCAACAACTTCCTTGAATATTCGGAAGTGGGCATATCCCTTTGCCGCAATCTGAGGCAGGTGAGTAATGCAGATTATCTGATGATGTTTAGAAATCTCACGCAGCTTGCGTCCTACAATGCTTGCAGTAATGCCGCTTATTCCTGCGTCAATTTCATCAAAGATCATTGTCGGAATATTGTCATAATTGCCTGTAATATTCTTTATGGCAAGCATTATTCTTGATATTTCACCACCTGATGCAATCTTGGTAAGAGGCTTTAGTGGCTCTCCTTTATTGGTTGTAATTAGAATTTCCACCATGTCATTGCCGTTAGGACCTGTTTCCTGAAGTTCCTTAAATTCTATGGAAAGCTCAGCCCCATCAAAGTTTAAATCATGGAGTTCCTTTTCAATGGAAGTCTCCAGTTCTGCGGCACTTTTCTTTCGTGCCTCAGTTAAAAGTGATGCCTTTTCTTTCATCTTATCGTATGCCAGGTTGGCTTCACGAGAAAGGCTTTCTTTCAGCTCATCCATATTTTCTATTTCAGACAGAAGGGTCTGAATTTTTTCTTTGTATTCCAGCACCTCTTCAATGGTAGAACCGTATTTTTTCTTCAGTTTCTCTATAGTATCTAATCTGGCAATGGCTTCATCCAGCTCCTGTGGAGAGAAGGTGATTCTTTCTTTAATATCACGCAGTCCGGAGCTGATGTCTTCAAAGCGATAGAATACATCAGCAAAATCCTCTGCAACCTTTTCCAGCTCCGCGGTGTAGCCTGAAACCTTCTGAAGGGAATTCAATCCATAGCTGAGAGCTGAAATAATTCCGCTGTCGCTATCATTTAGAAGAGAGTAGGTACCTTCAACCGCAGCATAAATCTTCTCACCGTTTTGCAGCAATGAAATTCTGTCTTCCAGCTCCTTATCCTCATTTATCCTTAGATTGGCGGAACTGATTTCTCCAACTTCAAAACGGTAAAAGTCCTGCTTCTTTATATTGTCAGCCTCCGCTGACAGGATAGCTCTTAGCTTTCCGGAAATCTCCCTGTATTCCTCATATGACTTAATAAAATCATTCTTAATAGGGTCTATGGCTGCGCTATGGAATTTATCCACGATATTAATATGATTATCACTGTTTAGGAGAGACTGGTTGTCATATTGTCCGTGAATATCTGCAAGTCTGCGACAGACTTCCGTAAGTTCTCCAAGGGTTACTATCTGTCCGTTTAGTCTGCATAGATTTTTTCCTGAAGCTGAGACCTCTCGTGTGATGACGAATTCCTCGCCGTCAAGATCTCCTACAAGCTGAACTATGGCTTTGTCTGATCCATATCTTACAAATGTAGAATCAGCCCTGCTCCCAAGAGCAAGGCTGATAGCCTCAATTACAATTGATTTACCACTTCCGGTTTCACCTGTAATGATATTCAATCCGCTTTCAAAGTCAATCTCAGTATTCTCAATAATAGCAAAATTGTTAATACTAATATGATTTATCATAAATTCTTAGCCCTCATAATTAACATTTCGTTAAATATTGAAAGTATTCCTTCTACGTTATCCTCGTGATCAACAATAATAAGTAAGGTATTATCTCCGGCAATAGAACCAACTACGTGTGGAAGTCCGATACAGTCAATAGCTTCTCCGGCAGCAGGTCCGCATCCGGAAAGTGTTTTAACTACAATTAAATTCTGCGCGGACGTAAAGGATGTAATTGTTTCTCTGAAAATTTTAACAAACCTATCGGAAATAGGGGTATCCTTACTTGTACTTACAGCATATTTATACTTACCGGTAGCTGAAAGAGTTTTAACTAGCTGAAGTTCCTTGATGTCTCTCGAAATTGTGGCTTGAGTAACATCGAAACCTTCTTCCTTAAGCATTGCAACAAGTCTGTCCTGAGTTTCTATGTCATTGTTTGCAATTAGCTCCAATATCTTGTTCTGTCTTGAATAACGCATTACTCATATCTCCTTCTAATTAGCAAATGTTCTATATATATCTATACAAATTATAACATATATTTTCAAATAATAAAACAATTTGTTATTAAATTTCAACAGATAGACAAACAAATGTTCTTGTGGTATACTTATGAAAGTATGGATATAATCGTAAATGAGGTAATTATTAATGCGTATACTAGGTATAGATCCGGGATATGCCATTTTAGGCTGGGGAGTTCTTGATCTAAAAGGAACTCATTTTTCTGTAGTTGATTATGGAGCTGTTACGACAGATGCAAAGATGGAAATGCCATATAGGCTTCAGCATCTGTATACACAGCTATGTTCCATAATTGAAACATACAAACCGGATGTTGCGTCAATAGAAGAATTGTTTTTTAACAGCAATGCAAAAACAGCGATAATGGTGGGACAGGCAAGAGGCGTTGCAGTTCTGGCCTGTGTTAATGGTGGTCTGGAGGTTAATGAGTATACACCTCTTCAGATTAAGCAGGCTCTTGTAGGGTATGGTCGAGCAGACAAAAAACAGGTTCAGGCTATGGTAAAGGCAATTCTGAACCTAAAGGAGGTTCCTAAACCGGATGACACAGCTGATGCTGTGGCTGCTGCAATATGTCACGGTAATTCAGCGGGAAACAGAGTAAGGAATCTTCTGTTAAAATAAAATACAAAGAAGGGTACATAAAATGATAAGAACAATTAAGGGAGCATTTCATCCAAATATTGATGGCTCTGTCATTATCGAAACGACCTCAGGTATCGGTTTCAGAGTATTCGTACCGGGTAATTCCTCCATATACAGAAACGTTGAAGGAGACCAGGTAAAGCTATACACATCAATGATAGTAAGGGAAGATGATATCAGTCTATATGGATTTTCAGATAAAGAGAGTCTGGAGCTTTTTGAACTGCTGATAACCGTAAACGGTATTGGTGCCAAGGCAGGGATGTCAATTATGAGCATTCTTTCACCCTGGGATTTGAAAAACGCCATAGCATCAGGAGATTCTAAAGCAATCTGTGCTGCAAACGGTGTAGGAAAGAAAACGGCTGAGAGAGTGATTCTTGAACTGAAGGATAAGGTGGAATCATTTGGAGACATTAATCATGATACTACAGAGACAGTCTATATCACTAATGATAACAGGACAGAAGCAATAAATGCTTTGATTTCTCTCGGGTATACCAAAAACGAAGCTACATCTGCAGTTGGCAGAGTTGCAGAAAATGACCTTTCTTGTGAAGAATATATTAAGAAAGCACTTAGAGATTTGTTTTAGGGGATAGAATATGTTTGAAGAAAGAATTACACAGACCGGTGCCATGCCTATAGAAGAAAAACTGGAAGGAACTTTACGACCTCAATTCCTGGATGATTTTATGGGACAGAAAACTGTCAAGGATAATTTGAAAATATTTATTGAAGCTGCCAAGCTCAGGGGTGAACCGCTGGATCACGTTTTATTTTACGGACCACCGGGTCTCGGAAAAACAACCCTTGCCGGAATTATTGCCAATGAATTGGGCGTAGACATTAAAATCACATCAGGTCCGGCAATTGAGAGAGCCGGAGATCTGGCAGCTATTCTGACAAATCTAAATGAAAATGATGTTCTATTCATTGATGAAATACACAGATTGAACCGTTCCGTAGAAGAAGTGCTGTATTCCGCCATGGAAGATTACGCACTGGATATTATTATAGGTAAAGGACCTTCCGCAAGATCCATAAGACTTGATATATCCAAATTCACTTTAATCGGTGCAACCACAAGAGCAGGCAGCCTTTCCGCGCCTCTCAGAGATCGTTTTGGAGTCATAAGCAAGTTTGAACTGTATAATGAGGATGAGCTTGCTCATATAATAAAACGTTCAGCGGGTTTGCTGGGAGTACAGGTTGATGAGGAATCTTTGATGAAAATGGCCAGATGTTCTCGTGGAACACCTCGTGTGGCTAACAGGCTGCTCAAGAGAATAAGAGACTTTTCCCAGGTCAGAGGAAACGGTGTTATAGACGAGAAAACCACTGAACAGGCTTTGGAAGCCCTAGGTGTTGACAATCTTGGACTTGAAAGACTTGACCGTGAAATACTTACGGCAATTATAGAAAGATTTAACGGCGGACCTGTGGGAATTGACACAATCGCTGCGTCTATAGGTGAAGAAAGGGTGACCATAGAGGATGCATATGAACCGTATCTGATACAATCCGGATTGCTTTACCGTACTCAGAAGGGCAGAATCGTGTCACAACTGGGATATAAACATCTGGGCCTTGAGTTCCCGGGTGATAATACAGAAGAATAAAAATAAAGGAGTATACTTAGTGAAAATTAGTGATTTCGATTACAACCTTCCGGAGGAACTGATCGCACAAAGACCTACAGATAAGAGGGATATCTGCAGACTGATGGTAATGGACAGAAAGACGGGAACTGTCGAACACAGACATTTCTATGATATTCTGGATTACCTTAATAAGGGAGACTGTCTAGTACTGAACAATTCCAAGGTACTTCCGGCAAGATTGTTTGGAGAAAAAGAGGGCACAGGAGCAAAAATCGAGTTTTTGCTTATTAAGCGTCTGGAAGGAGACCGCTGGGAGACCATGGTAAGGCCGGGCAAACGTTTAAAACCGGGAGATGCAGTAAGATTCAGCGATAACTTTAGAGCAAAAATAGTGGATTATGGCCCTGACGGTACCAGAATAGTGGATTTTGTATATGATGGTATTTTCATGGAACGGCTTGAAGAACTGGGCAAAATGCCTTTACCTCCATATATAGACAGAGAAAGTACTTTAGAAGACAAGGACATGTATCAGACTGTATACTGCAGGGAGGAAGGCTCTGTAGCGGCGCCGACAGCCGGTCTTCATTTTACAGAAGAGCTTTTGGAAAAAGCTGCAGCTAAGGGTGTAAAACTGGCATATGTCACTTTGCATGTTGGAATAGGAACCTTCAGACCGGTTAAATGTGAAACTGTTGAGGAACACAGCATGCATTTTGAAGAGTATTATGTCGATGAGGAAACTGCTGCAATTATTAATGAAACCATCATCAATGGAGGAAGAATAGTCTCTGTTGGGACAACCTCCACAAGGACTGTAGAAAGTGCAGCATACTTTGACATGACATCCGGCAAGTATCTGGTTGCTTCAGGCGCGGGAAATACCAATATCTTTATTTATCCTGGATACGAGTTTAAAATAATCGATTCCCTGATAACCAATTTCCATCTGCCAAAGTCAACTTTATTGATGCTTATATCTGCTCTGTATGACAGAGAAAAAGTACTTGAAGCTTATGATATCGCAGTAAAAGAAAAATATCGTTTTTTCAGCTATGGCGATGCGTGCATTATAATCTAGAGAAAGAGGTAAGATTTATCATATGAAACATGCAGTTACTTATGAACTGATAAAAAAAGACGACAGAACCAAAGCCAGAAGGGGCGTTTTGCATACTCCTCATGGAGACATTCAGACACCGGTATTCATGCCTGTAGGAACTCAGGCAACGGTAAAGGCTATGAGACCGGAACAGGTTAAGGAAATGGGAGCCAACATTATTCTATCAAACACTTACCATCTGTACCTCAGACCGGGTCATGAAATCGTAAAGGAGGCAGGCGGCCTTCATAAATTCATGAACTGGGACAAAGCGATACTGACAGATAGTGGTGGATTTCAGGTTTTTTCTCTCGGTAAACTCAGAAAGATTACAGAGGAGGGTGTAAGATTCCAAAGTCATATCGATGGATCATACCACATGCTCACACCTGAAAAGGCTATAGAAATACAGAACGCACTGGGCTCTGACATTATGATGGCTTTTGACGAATGTGCACCTTATCCTGCAGATAGGAGTTATGTCAAGAATTCTCTTGAGAGAACAACCAGATGGCTTAAACGATGCAAAGATGCACACAAAAACACGGAAAACCAGTCTCTGTTTGGCATTATGCAGGGAGGAATGTATAAGGATCTCAGGAAGCAGAGTGCAGAACAAATAGTTGAAATGGATCTACCGGGTTATGCTATAGGCGGTCTTTCTGTAGGCGAACCTAAGGAACTTATGCTCGATGTACTTGACGATTGTGTCGACTATCTTCCTGAGGATAAAGCCAGATATCTTATGGGAGTAGGCAGTCCGGATTATCTTTTTGAGGGTGTAGAAAGAGGTATTGACATGTTTGACTGCGTTCTTCCGACGAGAATTGCAAGACATGGATTATGTACTACCAGTCATGGCAGGGTCAACATCAAAAACGCCAAATATGAACGAGATTTCAGTCCACTGGATCCTGAATGTGACTGTTACACCTGCAGAAACTATTCCAAGGCATATCTAAGGCATCTCTTTAAGGCAGATGAAATGCTGTCTGCTATGCTGTTATCAAATCATAATATTCACTTTCTGATTAAGATGATGGAAAACATTAGAACGGCAATAGAAGAAGATAGATTTTTAGAGTTTAAAAAGGAGTTTTATGACAAATATGGCAGATTTTAAGTCATGTGACAGCATTTGCATACACGATGAGTTTTGTGGTGGCTGCATTTATCAGGGCATGAGCTATGAAGAACAGCTTGCTGCAAAAGAGAAAGAAGTTCTGGATTTACTGAAGGCAAAACATATAGTACCTGAAGTATACGATGGCATAGAAGGATGCCCGGAGGATGGCAGATACAGATACAGAAATAAAATGGAATATACATTTGGAGACTTTGTAAAAGATGGTCCACTGTGTCTTGGAATGCATAAAAAGAAAAACTTTATGTCTATAGTAACCGTTGACCAATGTCAGCTGGTTGATGAAGACTATAATAAGATTCTTCGCTTTACTCTTGATTTTGCAACGGATAGAGGATATTCCCACTATAATAAAAAGTCACATAAAGGATTGCTGAGAAATCTTCTCATCAGAAAGGGAATCAGAACAAAAGAACTGCTCATAAACATAGTTACATCAACAGAGAAAGGCTTTGATGAAGAAGGCTTTGTTTCAGGACTTCATCAGCTTGAATTAAACAACAGAATCGTTGGTATACTCAGAACCTTTAACGATAATCTGGCAGACAAGGTTACCTGTGAAGAACTTAAGATTCTTGAAGGCCGGGATTATTATATGGATGAAATTCTCGGACTTAAATTTAAAGTAAGTGCATTCTCTTTTTTCCAGACAAATGTGGATGCTGTAGAAAGGCTGTACAGCCAGGCTATTGGTTTGATTGATGATTTCTCGGGAAAAACTGCCTTTGACCTTTACTGTGGAACGGGAACAATCAGTCAGATTCTGGCGTTGAAAGCAAAATCTGTTTTTGGTGTGGAGATAGTTGAGGAGGCAGTAGAAGCCGCCAGAGTAAATGCTTCCATTAATAATCTGGATAACTGCAAGTTTATTGCCGGGGATGTTTTTGAAGTATTGAAACATGCGGATGACAAGCCGGAGGTTATTGTAGTCGATCCACCAAGAGTTGGAATGAGCATGAATGCTGTAGACAAAATTACAAGCTACGGAGTAAACCAGATTGTATATGTATCGTGTAATCCCAAGACCCTTGCAATTAATCTGCAGCAGTTTGAATATAACGGATACAAGGTTAAGTATCTTAAAGCTTTTGATAATTTCAGCTGGACAAAACATATTGAATGCATTTGCCTTTTGGAGAAACGTTAAACTTTTGGAGCAAATATAAACATGAATTACTACCGGAAAAAGGAGATAATAATTAAATGCTGACAGTTACAAATGTAAGTATGAATTTCAGTGGACAGCTGCTTTTCAAGGATGTTGACCTGAAGTTCACACAGGGAAACTGCTATGGTATAATAGGTGCAAACGGTGCAGGAAAATCAACCTTCCTGCGAATTCTTTCAGGTGATTTGGAGCCTACCACAGGGAATGTTTCACTGAAACCGAACACCAGAATGTCTGTTTTAAAACAGGACCATTTCGCCTATGATGATTTCACCGTGTTGGATACGGTTATTCAGGGTAACCCTAGATTGTATCAGGTAATGCAGGAAAAAGATGCAATTTACATGAAAGAGGACTTTTCAGAAGAGGATGGAATAAAAGCCGCCGAGTTAGAAGCAGAGTTTGCTGAAATGGATGGATGGGAGGCCGACTCTAATGTTAGCAGGCTTATTCAGGGGCTTGGGTTGTCTGAAGACATTTTATACAGTCCGATGGCAAGCCTTACCGCTAAAGAGAAGGTCAAAGCCCTTCTTGCGCAGGCCCTTTTCGGTAATCCTGAAATTGTTTTGCTTGACGAGCCGACGAACCATCTGGATATCAAAGCTATAAACTGGCTTGAAGACTTTTTGATGGAATATCCGGGAACGGTGCTGGTGGTTTCTCATGACAGACATTTTCTGAATACAGTTTGCACAAACATAGTCGATGTAGATTATGGTAAAATAAAGATGTATGTGGGAAACTATGAGTTCTGGTATGAATCCTCACAGCTGATGCAGCGTTTATTGACTAATGAGAAGAAGAGAACAGAGGAAAAAATAAAAGAGCTCCAGGCATTCATTCAGCGCTTCAGCTCCAATAAATCCAAAGCAAAGCAGGCAACTTCAAGACGCAAGCTGCTTGATAAGCTTACAGTGGAAGAAATGCCGGCCTCATCTCGCCGATATCCTTTCGTAGGCTTTACTATGGATAGGGAGCCGGGCAAAGACATTCTGCTTGTGGAAAATATTTCAAAGACCATTGATGGAGTAAAGGTCCTCAATAATATCTCTTTTAGAGTCAACAGAGGCGATAAAATTGCCTTTGTAGGAGAAAATGAAATCGCAAACACTACTTTATTTAAGATAATAATGGGTGAAATGGAACCGGATGAGGGAAGCTACAAATGGGGAATTACCACATCAACTTCATATCTTCCTATGGATAACTCAGATTACTTTAACAATTCGGAATATAATCTGATTGAATGGCTCAGCCAGTACACGAAAGAGACAACAGAATCCTTTATGAGAGGTTTCCTGGGAAGGATGCTCTTCTCCGGAGATGATGTATACAAAAATGTACAGGTTTTATCCGGAGGTGAGAAGGTGAGATGTATGCTTTCACGCATGATGCTTTATGGCTCAAACGTACTGGTACTTGATCAGCCGACAAACCATCTTGACCTGGAATCAATAACTGCTGTAAACCAGGGCTTGATAAACTTCAAGGGTAATGTAATATTCGCATCACATGACCATGAGTTTATTCAGACGATAGCAGATCGTATTATGGAAATACAGGCAGACGGTACGCTTATCGATAAGCTTTGCACATATGATGATTACATCTCAATGTAAATGGTATAATATAATGTAAGAGAGGTGATATTACATGACTACTGCAAAAGAACTACTGAAAGATATCGTTGCAATTAATACTATCGCTGACAAAGATAACAAGGGCATGATGGATTACCTTGAAAACTTCTTTGTTTCACTGGAATTCGATGTTAAGCGTATGAAAAATGAAGAAGTGAATAAAGAGGTGTTGGTTGCCAGTTACGGAGAGAATCCTGCTATTGGCTTTATGGGACATACGGATACTGTTGCCGTTACTGATGGCTGGGAAACTGACCCTCTACAACTGATAGAAAAGGATGGAAAGCTTTACGGACTTGGGGCTTGTGATATGAAGGGCGGAATCGCAGCATTCATGTCGGCTATTGCAAATACAGATTTGAAGTCTCTGAAGAAAGGGATTTCTGTATACTGTACATATGATGAAGAAATAATGTTTGGCGGAATAAGAGACCTGGTTAATGCAGGTACTAAATTTACGGATCACATTATTGTAGCTGAGCCTACAGATTTGATTCCTATGGTAGGATCCAAGGGTCTGCTTGAGTATATATTCACTTTTAACGGTACGACCACTCATTCAAGTACTCCTATAGATGGAAGAAGCTCCAATAAGAATGCCGTTAGATTCCTAAACAAAATGATGGATTTTGAAGAAGAACTGAGAAAGAATCATCCTAGTCCTTTCTTTGGAGTTCCGTATCCAACGATGAATATAGGAATTATAGACGGAGGAACATCCATTAACAAGGTTCCGGACAAGACGACAGTTTATCTTGATTTCAGAATTTGCGATTCAGAATCAGAATATCCTGAAATCAGAGAGTTTGTTGACAAAGCCCTGGAGGGTGTTGATGCAACATATGAAATCATCAATGACATTCCTTCTTTTAATAAGATTTCGAAATACGTTGAGGCTTATGAGGAGAAATCCGGTAATGCTGCTAAACCTTTCTTCGGAATTACTGAAGGATCCTTCTTTGAAGGAGATAAAGTAATTATCGGACCCGGACCTTCAACTGCACACGAGGCAAATGAGCATATAACAGTTGAATCCTTAGAGAGAACGGAACAGATTTACAGTGAAATGATTGAAAAGCTCTGCAAATAAAAGCCTCTAACAGAAAAATACTAATGAATTTATGGACAGCCCATAAAGCAATGAATGCTAATGGGCTGTTTTTTCTATTACTTTTGCAAAATAATCAAAGATAAAACATTTATTCTAAAAATACTAATTGTACTTGTCGCCAAATTTTGGTATAATAGCCGAAATCACGATTTTTTAGAGTAATTACGAGAGGACTATTTTATGAAAACCCTACTAAAGAATGGAACTGTTGTTAATGTGTTTACAGATTCCTTATGTGAAAAGGATGTATTAATAGAAGACGGCGTTATTATAGGCGTAGATTCATACACAGATACAGAGGCTGATCATATTGAAGATGTAACCGGAAAATACATTTGTCCCGGTTTTATTGATGGTCACATACATATAGAAAGTACTATGATGACACCTACAGAGCTTTCTAAATCAGTGCTTATTCACGGGACCACAGGTATAGTTGCAGACCCTCATGAAATAGCCAATGTATGTGGTAAAGCAGGTATAGAATACATGCTTAAGGCCAGTGAGAATCTTCCTTTATCTGTATTCTTAAACTTGCCTTCATGTGTACCGTCTACACCTTTGGATGAATCAGGTGCAACTCTTACCGCAGAAGACCTGATGAAATTCTATGATAATAAAAGAATTCTCGGTCTTGCTGAAATGATGAACTACTATGGGGTTGTTAATGGTGATAAGGATGTGCTAAGGAAAATAGAGGATGCTCTGGCAAAAGACAAAATAGTTGATGGACATGCTCCTTTGCTTACAGGCAGGGAGTTAGACAAATATGTAGCTGCCGGTGTTCAAAGTGATCATGAGTGTTCATCCTTCGCAGAAGGTTCTGAGCGTATTGAAAAGGGACAATGGGTCATGATCAGACAGGGGACTGCAGCGAGAAACCTGGAAGACTTGATAGATTTATTTGACGAGCCCTGGAATCGCAGATGTATTCTTGTAACAGATGATAAGCATCCGTCAGACATATATAACGATGGTCATATCGATGCTATGATTCGTATGGCCGGAGCAAAGGGCAAATCAATTCCTAAGGCAATCAGAATGGCTACATTGCAGGCTGCTCAGTGTTTTGGACTGAAACGTATGGGAGCTGTAGCGCCGGGCTACAGGGCGGATTTACTGGTATTAAACAGTCTTGAACAGGTCGAAGTAAGAGATGTTTACTGCAACGGGGTTAAAGTTGTTAATGATAAGAAGGTAATAGAAATAAAAGAGCCTGAACTTGATGAGGCCATTTTAAATGAGGTAAATAACACGTTCAATGTTGAGAAACAGAGCAGCACCGACTTTATATATCCTGAAGAATCCAATCGTTGCAGGGTTATAAGATGCATTCCCGGCCAACTGTTGACAGAAGAATATATTGCCGATATAAACTGGAGCGAGAATAACGGTATTGATTTGAATAGAGATATTCTTAAGATTTCCGTAATAGAAAGACACAGAAACACCGGTCACAGAGGTATCGGCTTTATCCAGGGAATAGGGCTTAAGAAGGGTGCAATCGCCTCCTCTATATCCCACGATTCACACAACATTATCGTTATCGGAACCAATGCAGAGGATATGGCGTGCGTGGCTAACTGTGTAATAGAACAGGGCGGCGGTTGTGCCGCTGTATGTGACGGCAAAGTCTTATCAAAGTTATCGTTGCCTATTGCAGGTCTGATGGCAGATTTGTCCGCACAAGAGCTTTCTCGGCAGCATGAACATCTGATGAGCACCATATACTCAATGGGATCCTCCGAAGAAGTAGCTCCACTGATGACAATGGCATTTATTTCTCTTACAGTAATACCGTACCTTAAGATAAATACTTTCGGATTAGTGGATGTAACAGAACAGAAGCAGATATCACTTTACGTCTAAAAATCTCACTATTTGAAAACTGCTATACAATAAAATAAATGAGCAGACTGAAAGAACATGCTTTCCATCTGCTCATTTTTATTTTGTATTAAATATCGAGTTTTCGATATTATCGAAGTATTAATTATACATAGTCGTAGTCGTCAGGTCCCTTAAACCAGCTATCTCTTCCCAGATGAAGAATGAAAGCAAGTACTGCCATAATCAGGTAAGCGATGGTGAATGGTGAAGTAGGGTAGAAACCAAGCTGTGCACTGTGAATCAATCCTACTGCTGCTGCAGCACATCCAATAAGCGAAGTGATTGCAACCTTATCAAGACGCTTATCTATTACGAATGCGATGATTGTACCTAAGATAATTCCTGTTACAATTGCACCGGCCTTTACAGCAGGAACACCGTTCCACATAACACCTGCATCCAAAATAGCCTGAGTTATTTCAGGATCGTAAGCAGCTGTTCCGTCTGCAATAACACTTGTCCAGATATTTGCAAGACCAACAGAGCCTGTAACCTGAGTATATAAATAATCAGCTACAGGTGGAATCATAGCAACACCTACAGCAGCGTAGTGCTTAGGATTGGTATCCTTGAATGCCTGTGCTACCATTACAGTTGCGCACCACAGATATGTAATTGCACATACTGCAGGAGGAACGATACTGTTCAGGAAGGTGAATAATCCGAAGATACCGGCAGCTCCCAGAACAATGCCGGAAATTGCAGAGTACCCTACACCTGCTTCAGTTTTCTTAAGACTTGCATGTCCAAGCCATACTGTGTTAGGAACAACTCCTCCGCAAAGAGCAGAAAGCATCGTACAGATACCGTCAGCAAACTGAGCTTCTCTTACACTGTAGTTATCGCCTGCAGCATTAGCGGCTTCAACATTATCCATTGTTTCGATGAAGTTGTATACTTCAACCGGTATGATAACTGAAAGATAAGGTGTTACAATTGCAAAACCGCTAAGCATATGCTGGATTACACCTACAGGATTAGGGAAATAGAATCCTATTCCTGTAAAATCAGGTTGTACTCTTCCAAGACATGCAGCGTAAATAATACCTCCTATGATTGCGACAATTAGAGGTGGAATCTTTTTAGGGAAAAGGTATCCACCGAAAATACCCACAACTGCAACGAACATTACAGGAACACCAATCATAGGATCGCTGTAAATGTCGAATAAACCCTGTGTAGACATCCAGATAAAACCGATACCTGCAACTGTACCAAGCAGAGCAGCCCTTGGAACATGCGCTTTAACCCATGGTCCGATAATACCACCAAAGAATTCAACGGCACCTCCGATAAAGCAGGCTGCTGTAGCTGCAGACCAAGCTAATTCAGGATCTTCAACGGCATATGAAAGGGGCATTACTACGCCGTAAAGCATTACGAACATAGCCGGTGTTGAAACACCTGACGGAAGAGCAGTGACGTCAGCACGGCCTTCCTTCTTTGACAATTTGCGAGCCATATATGCATAGTACAAGCCACTAAGTAAAAGACCTACTGACATTCCCGGAATAACATATCCGAATACTATTTCATCAGGCCAGCCAAGCACACCACTAAGTGTAGCAATAACGATTAGATAATTGACGATGTTGTTGGTAATAGCGTAAGCCATACCTCCGATGTCTCCACGGCGAAACCATGGGACAAGAGTCTTGTTCTCAATCATTGACTTCCTCCTTAATTAAATACAATTAACAAAAACACCTTTAAAGCTATCATAAATGATATAAAACATCAATAGAATTCTGTAAAAAAACAAGAAAAAGGGCATTTCTTTGAGAAATACCCACATTCTTTAGATTTTTTGTAGTTAATATGCCTAGAATTTGATTCCCATCTCGGATAATTCGACTTTGACCTCATCATACATCTGCTGCCATTCAGGAACAGGTGTCAGTGTATCTAGGTTGTAAGAAACATCAAAGCGAGCACCTGCATTTTTGTCTTCCATTTTGAATACATGCTCATACTTGTCGAGAAGCTTGAGAACTATTTCATTGGCCTGAGTACGGCTCATTCCCTGTTTTGCAACAGCTTTTCCTACTTCTCCCATAAGACGAACCTCAAGACCTGTTCCGTTAGGTTCATTTCCGTTAGCTGCTCCCACACCTTCAAGATGACCACCACTTACTGTAACTACAATAGCATTAGCAGCTACTTCATAAAGGAGCTCCTTAGTCAGGCTTCCGCTGCTAGGCCAAATGTCACAAACTATAATTGCAGGAGCCTTCTTTGCAAAGGTTTGGCACAGAACAGACTGTAACCATAGGCATCCGCGAGCTGTAGTAGCTATGTCCTTGATATGAATAGGATGACAAAGGTGATAGTCAGCATTTCCAATGATATTTGCCGCCAGGATTGATGCAATCATAGTCATGCAGCTTCCGGGAGCATCTCCCGCCATGCCTCCAACCATAGTACAAGCAAGGGATGCATTAACAATATCGGTATCAAAACCGTTAGCTACTCTTACCAGGTTTCCGTTGTCAATAATCAGCTCGTTAAAGAAAACTATCAAGTGAGAATCTGTGCTTTTAAGAAGTCCGGGTGCTACTGCGGATAAATCTCCGATTTCTGTAACAGCACTTTCTGCAGCAAGAAGTCCAAGTCCCGGTCTGCCAACTTCATCTAACGCCTTTCTTAAGTACTGAAGCTCACGTCTTACTGCAAGAACTTCTGTCGGCTCACCGCTTTTTACCGGGAATCCGTCTACATCAATCAGGGAACCGCATGTCATAAGATCGATGATAGGTTCTTTTGCAGTTGCCAGAACATTGGGATAGAATAATTCTTCCGGAGTAGGACATCCGGGATTACCTGCCCAAATTGCAGGTGGACGAGAATCTTCTACCTCTCTGGCCACAAGGGTATATGCGTCTTTTCCTTCTCCCATTGTAAGGGAAGTTCTCATATGAGCTATTCCCTCATCGATTTCCTCTTCAGTAAGAGCGATGATACGCTCTGTTGAAATATTGTAAATACCTGTCTGTAGCAGCAATTCCTTTGCAGCAACAAAAATAGTGTCAAGCAGCTGGTCGTCCTCAGGTATAATAACCTGATTATCCCATTTCAAGTCGTATTTTTTTACAATCTTTCTTACTTGTTTAGCTACATATTTTAGATTCCAGTCGTCACTTGAAACTTTTGTTCCTGTGTTACTTCTATCCACAATTTCCAAGAATTTTTTTGCTTCCATTTCGTTTCTCCTCAAGTTATTTTCTAAAATAATATCACGAAAGTAACAATTATTCAAGCGGACTTAATTTATCTATTTGACCTTTTGTCCTTTTTAGTCTAAACTTGTATTAAAATATAAAAAAAAGGGGAAATGAGATGAAAGAGATGCTTTATAAGGCGGTGGGATTTATTTCGGAGATACACAGTTATATTCTAAGCCTGAACGATTCATTCGAGTATAATTTTACGGATAAACAACTGCATTTCTGGGTAATAGGCATACTTGGACTGGCTTTGATTTTTGTCATATATCCGCTGTTCAAATGGCTTGCAAGAAACCGACACGAAATGGTGATTGCATGGATATACGTGACTACAGTCATTATTGTAATCACTTTTGCAATCGAAATAGGTCAGGGTGTGACCGGAACCGGTGTTATGGAATTTGATGATATCGTATTTGGTATTGTTGGATTTTTCCTGTTGTTTGCAGTATTTTCTGTATTTAGAATGATTTACCATGGATTCTTAAACTTATGGAACAAAAGAAGCCGCAGGTAACAGTTTTAATCTTATATAAACAGGTGTATTTTATATAAAAACTGTACATGGACTGAATTATCAAATAGTATAGATAATACAAATAACACATTATCAAAGCTTTAGAGGAGGGGAAAAATGAGTTTATTCGATTCTTATGATGCGGAGGTTAAAGCAGCACTCAATCCTGAGGATGTGTACGATAGAGTAGAGGGTTTCCCGGAAACAGTAATCGTAACTTTCAAAAAAGCAATTGTTGATATAGTTCTGGAACAATTTGAATGTGAACCTGTAGGTACACTTTTGAGTGGAACTGTTCTGGAAATACATAGGTTTAAATATAAAGGAAAGGAATTTGCGATTTATCAGACTACCATGGGGTCGCCTATGACTGCAGGACTGATGGAGGAGGTAATCGCCATGGGTGGAAAACGCTTCGTCTATTTCGGCTCATGTGGAACTCTTGACAGAGATATTCCTGCAGGCCATCTCATCGTTCCAACTGCCGCATACAGAGACGAGGGTACCAGCTACCACTACAGACCTGCTTCTGCGGGAGATTTTGTTGATATCAAGACTGCAGATCAGACGGCATCAGTTATCGAGGAAATGGGATTGAAATATATTAAGACAAAGACCTGGACTACTGACGGATTATACAGAGAAACCCGTCGAAACATGAACAACAGGCTTGCAGCAGGATGCAGAGTTGTAGATATGGAGTGCTCTGCTATAATGACCGTTGCTGATTACAGAGGTGTTAATGCTTGGCAGTTCCTGTACGCAGAGGATAACCTGGATGATATTGTTTGGGACCCTAGAACCTTAGGGAAGGTCCCTAAATCTGCTAATGAATTATATTTAAAGGTTGCATTGGAAATTGCACATAAGGGGGATAGCATTTAATGAAAAAAGGGGAAAAGCTAGTATTACTGGCATTGGTTTTGTTGACTTTGATGATGATTGCTGCAGGATGCGGCAAATACACCAATCTGGAAGAGTACTGCGATAAGGGGAAAATAGAGAAAGAAACGATATCGCTGCTTACGGACCTGGGCGATGAAAAAATGAAGGTATCAATTGTTGAGAATCAGGTAGTATATAACTACAGCTACGATGATGATTTCAGCGATGAACTCAGAGAATACGCTATGCTCGAAATAGAAAAGAACATAGAGTCGATGAAAAGTGATTTTCAGAGAATTGCAAAAAATATAGAGGATCAAACCGGACTGCAAGGCATTCAGATTAAGCTGGTTTACGCCGATAAATCGGGTCATGTCCTATACAAAGGGTGGTTTGAATCCTCTGATGAAGAATAATTAAATACTTATGAAAATTCTTTCAAACAGTTTTACAGCTTGCATTATGATAGTATCATCCATATCGTAATTGTTGCTGTGAAGAGGGATATCGCTTCCGGTACCAAGGAAGAAAAAGATTCCCGGCACCTGTTCCTGGAAGAAAGAAAAATCTTCTGCGATCATTACAGGTTTTTCAAGTTCTTTATATCCCAGCTCTTCTATGTACGGAATAATGTGTTCATACAGGGCTGGGTTATTTATTACTGCAGGATGATACCTTATAACATCTACCTTTACCTTAACTCCCAGGTCACTTTGAATTCTTTCTGCAATTCTGTTCATCTCTTCAACCAGCTTATGCCATGTTTCCTGCTGAAATGCTCTGATTGTTCCCAAAAGTGTTGATTTTGAGGATATGGCGTTTCTTACATTTCCACTTGTCAGCTTGCCGAAACGAATAATGGATTTTTCATCGATGCAGTTTTCGTTATAGTCATATATTTCGTTTATAAATCTTGCAGCTGCCAAAAGTGCATCACAGCCTTTTTCCGGTTCTCCGCAATGGGCACTTACTCCATCAAAATCAACATCTATGGATGCAGATATTGCCATCATGGGACCCGGAATGGAGGAAATCTGTCCTTTAGGAAGTGTAGGCCAGTTATGTACACCGAAAATATATCTGATGTTATATTTTTCGAAGAAACCTTCATTGCAAACCTTTAACGCACCGTCAATGGTTTCCTCAGCAGGCTGGAACAGTAATACAGCGTTGTACCCAGCAGAGAAATTCTCAGATTTAAGATTGTCCAGAACTTCCGCAAACCCCAGTAATCCTGCAGTATGTGCATCGTGTCCGCATGCATGCATCTTTCCGTCGTGCTTTGATTTGTAAGCGGCATTGCTGACCTCCTGAATTGGCAGACCGTCCATATCGCCTCTGAAGCAAACCGATTCTTTTTTTCCGAAGTCAAAGAAAGCAACGATTCCGGAACCTGCTATTTCATGGATACTGCATGAAAAGCCACATAAAACATCACGTACATATGCATTGGTTTCCGGTAAATCAAAGGACAATTCCGGAATCTGATGCAAATCTCTTCTATATTTTATAACCTTTTTTTCCAAACTATTAGTATCGATCAACATTTCTGTACCTCCCTCGGTTATTATTGTAATACTTCATCTTTACACAGTCAATTTTTCTTTATTTTATCACAATAGTGTGGTAAAATATAAAATTATGAAGAAAAATAAAAAAACGAGAAAAAAGTTGTTGAAAAAACTCAAAAAGAACCGCAAAGCTTTAGCTGGCGCTACCATTGTGGTACTGTCAATTCTTATTGCCTTTATTGCATTAACCTCATCCGGCAATGAATACTCAGGTCTGGGAGAGGAAAGCCTGTATGAAGCCTGCCCGTATAACATGAAAAACCTGTATTCCGGTGATAAGGGGCTTGCTTACGACGACGAAAGCTTTCATTCACGAAAGGGCATAGATGTTTCGGTATTCCAGGGGGACATTGACTGGAAAAAGGTAAAAGCATCAGGGATAGATTTTGTAATGATAAGACTGGGTTTCAGAAGCTCTGAAAGTGGTATCATACATTTAGATTCCAGGTTTGAGGATAATGTGAAAGGTGCAAAAGAAGCCGGACTTAATGTGGGTGTATATTTTTTTTCTCAGGCGATTAACACTGAAGAAGCCATAGAGGAAGCCAAATTTGTGCTGAAACACATTAGATTCAGAGGGATAGATTATCCTGTTGCCTTTGATATGGAGCCTGTAAATGAGACTGACAGAATAAAGAACCTTAGTGCAATGGAAAAAACAGAAATTGCCGATGCCTTCTGTAAGACAATTAAGAAAAAAGGGCACAAAAGCGTTATTTACGGCAATCCTACCTGGCTGAGAAATCATATTAACCTGGATTTTTTGACGGAACATGAGCTTTGGCTTGCCCATTATACACCGGAAACTGACTTCGGCAGTAAATTCCGAATGTGGCAGTACACAGAAACAGGATTGATAGACGGAATCGACGGATACGTTGATTTTAATTTATATTTTGAAGAAAAGACGAGGTAGAAGAATATGAAAATATCAGAATTATTTACCAGAGAAAAAACAGTTTTTTCTTTCGAGGTTTTTCCTCCAAAAAGAAATAACCCTATTGAGACAATCTATAAAACACTGGATGAGCTACAGGACCTTAGACCTGACTTTATAAGCGTTACATACGGTGCAAGTGGCAGTATTATGGATAACCTGACCTGTGAAATTGCCTCAGCAATAAAAAACAGATACGGTATTATTTCCGCAGCCCATCTGACATGTGTTAACTCAACAAAGGAAGAAGTTTCAGAGGTTCTGCGACAGCTGTCCATTAACGGCGTGGAAAACATTTTGGCGCTGAGAGGTGATTTTATTCCTGATGTTCCGCCTAAAGACGACTTCCGACATGCCAGTGAACTTATTACTTTTATCAAGGATTCTGATTATAAATTCGGCATTTCGGGCGCTTGTTATCCGGAAGGTCACCTTGACAGTCCTAATCAGATAGAAGACATAAAGAACCTTAAGAAGAAGGTTGATGCAGGTGCAGAGCATCTTATCTCTCAGCTTTTCTTCGATAACAACATGTTCTACGATTTCCTGGAAAAGACAAGAATAGCGGGAATTGATGTGCCTATCGAAGCAGGTATTATGCCTGTAACCAACAAAAAACAGATTGAGCGTATGGTTTCTCTTTGCGGTGCAAGCCTTCCATCAAAGTTCACAAAGATGATGTCAAAGTATGAAAACAGACCGGAAGCAATGAGAGATGCGGGAATCGCTTATGCTGTAAACCAGATTGTGGATCTGATTTCTCACGGTGTTGACGGAATTCATCTGTATACGATGAACAATCCATATGTTGCACGAAGAATTAATGACAGCATCAGAAACTTACTATAGAAGAGGTACAAGAATGAATAAAATACTACAACTTTTCGGAGATAAAGAATTTATTTTCTTAGACGGAGGCCTAGGTACCATGCTTCAGGGACAGGGGGTAGAACTGGGTAAAGTTCCTGAGGTCCTTAACATTACAAACCCTCAGATAATCCGGAATATCCAGCGAATGTATGTAGATGCAGGCTCTGACATAATAAACACATGCTCCTTCGGGGTAAACGATTATAAAATTCAGGGCTGTGGGTATTCTGTAGAGGAACTGATAGCTGCTGCTGTCAAAAATGCAAGAGAAGCTGTAAAGGGGACTGATACAAAGGTCTCGCTGGACATAGGTCCAATGGGAAGGCTGCTGGAGCCAAACGGGAATATATCTTTTGAAGAAGCCTACGAAATATTCAAACGTCAGATTATTGCAGGAAAGGATGCAGACCTGATTACCATAGAAACAATGACAGATCTCTATGAACTGAAGGCCGCATTACTGGCAGCAAAGGAAAACTCTGACCTTCCGGTTATATGTACTATGTCCTTTGAGGCAAATCACCGCACCTTTACGGGAACAGAAATAAGCGCTATGGCCTTGACACTTACAGGCCTGGGAGCTGATGCAATCGGTGTAAACTGCTCTCTTGGACCTGCCGACTTTAAGCCTTTGATGGAAGAACTGTCAAAATGGACAAATCTTCCACTGGTTTCAAAGGCAAATGCCGGACTTCCTAATCCGGAGACAGGCGAATACATGACCTCGGCAGAAGATTTTGCAAGAGATACAGCTGCGCTGATTCCATATGGAGTTAAGTTTATCGGTGGGTGCTGCGGCACTACACCGGAATACATCAAAGCTCTTAAAGCTGAGTTTTCCGGAAAGAAATATAAACCAAACAATGTTAAGGTACCAACCGCTGTATGTACACCGGAGAAAACCGTCATAATAGACCAGCCAAGAATAATAGGTGAAAGACTGAATCCTACAGGAAAAAAGAAACTTAAAGAAGCCTTAAAAACCGGAGATATGGACTATATTTTAAATCAGGCAGCGGATCAGATCAGAGATGGGGCAGAAATACTTGATGTAAATACAGGCATGCCTGGAATTGACGAGAAAGAAGTTATGGTAAACATAGTCAAGTCCCTTCAGGGTGTGACAGATACACCTCTTCAGATTGACTCAAGCAATCCTGATGTAATTGAAGCTGCGTTGCGAGTTTACAGCGGAAAGGCAATAGTCAACTCTGTCAGCGGTGAAGAAGACTCTCTAACGAGAATTCTTCCTATAGTCAAGAAATACGGTGCCGCGGTTGTAGGACTGACTCTTGATGATGATGGCATTCCAAAGACTGTGGAAAAGAGAATAGAAATTGCCGAAAAGATTTTAAGCAGAGCTACAGACCTGGGAATTCCAAGGGAAGATGTGTTTATAGACTGTCTGACACTGACCGTGTCTGCGGAACAGGAGAATGCATCAGGTACGCTAAGGGCAATCAGGCATATTAAAGAAGATTTGGGTCTGAAGACAGTTTTGGGAGTATCAAACATCTCATTCGGTTTGCCAAACAGACCGCTGATAAATCACAACTTCCTGCAGATGGCACTTACGATGGGACTAGATCTTCCAATAATGAATCCAGGCGCTCCGGATATGGTGCGTGCAGTGGATGTATATAAGCTGATTTACAATATAGACAAAGGTGCCAGAAATTATGTTGCCAGATACAGTGATGAAATAGGTGAAAAGGAAACTGTAAAAACTCATGGCACAAAGGCTCAGATGGATGAACTGGAGTTTGCAATCAATAACGGACTTAACGGTAGATGCAGAGAACTGGTAGAACAGGAACTGGAGACCAGAACGCCTGTAGAGGTAATCAATCAGGTACTCATTCCAATCCTTGATAACGCAGGCAAAGAGTTTGAAGTTGGTAATATATTTATTCCACAGCTGATGCTCTGTGCCCAGACTGCACAGGTTGCTTTCGATGTTATTAAGGAAAGGCTGTCATCAACAGGAAGTTCAGGTGATACCAAAGGCAAAATTGTAATTGCAACAGTAAAAGGTGATATTCACGATATCGGAAAGAATATAGTAAAGGTAATTCTTGAAAACTACGGCTATGAAATCATAGATCTTGGTAAAGATGTGGATCCGGGTATTATCCTGAAGGCTGTAATAGATAACGATGTAAAACTTCTCGGTCTGTCTGCTTTGATGACAACAACTCTAGGCAGTATGGAGGAAACCATCGCTAAAGTGAAGAAGGAATGTGCCGACTGCAGAATAATGGTTGGCGGGGCTGTGCTTACAGAAGACTATTCACTGAAAATAGGCGCAGATTATTACGTAAAAGATGCGAAGGCATCTGCTGACGTTGCCAAGTTGGTACTATAGGCATTGACTTTGCTCCAATAAAATGATAGCATAGATAAGTCGTGACTATTATTTAGGAGGAAAGTATTAATGAAGGAGTTATTTAAAGCATGGAATAAACTGAGCCTGGTCGTTCAGATTGCAATCGGACTTGTAATCGGTATTATTCTCGCACTGACAGTACCGACAAAGGTTGCCGGAATTACTATTTTCGGAACACTTTTTGTAGGGGCACTTAAGGGAGTTGCTCCGGTACTCGTATTCTTTCTTGTTATGTCTGCAATTTCACAGCATAAAACAGGACAGAAGACAAACATGAAGTCAATTATCGCATTATATCTTGTGGGAACTTTTGCGGCAGCATGCATTGCTGTTATCGCAAGCTTTATCTTCCCACTTACGCTGACATTAACTGAGGGTGTAAGTGACATTACACCACCAAGCGGAATCAGTGAAGTATTGAAGACTCTTGTTTTCAACATGGTTAAGAATCCTGTAGATGCGTTGTTGAATGCAAATTACATAGGAATTCTGGTTTGGGCAATTTTATTAGGCATTGCATTGAGACATGCCGCTGAAGGAACAAAGGAAATGATTTCCAATTTTGCCGATGCGGTTTCTCAGGTAGTAAGATGGGTAATCAGATTTGCACCTCTGGGTGTAATGGGTCTGGTATTCGATGCTATTGCGACTAACGGTATTGAAGCTCTTGAACGATATGCAGGACTGATCGTACTGCTGGTTGCTGTTATGGCAATTGATGCTTTGATTGTTAATCCAATTATCGTTTTCGTACTGACAAGACAGAATCCATATCCACTTGTATTCAAATGCTTAAAGGATAGTGGTATTACAGCCTTCTTCACCAGATCATCTGCAGCAAATATTCCTGTTAACATGAGACTTTGTGAAGAGCTGGGACTGGATAAAGACACATATTCCATTTCTATCCCTCTGGGAGCAACAATTAACATGGGTGGTGCGGCAATAACCATTTCCGTACTGGCTCTTGCAGCTGCAAATACCTTAAGTATTTCGGTTGATATTCCTACAGCAATTATACTTTGTGTAATATCTGCATTAAGTGCATGTGGTGCTTCAGGTGTAGCGGGAGGATCTCTTCTTCTGATTCCTCTGGCATGCTCATTGTTTGGAATTCCGGGGGACCTTGCAATGCAGGTTGTTGGAGTAGGCTTCATTATCGGAGTTATTCAGGACTCATGTGAAACAGCACTGAATTCATCAACAGACGTATTGTTTACTGCTGCAGCAGATATTGCTGTTAAAAGAAAGAAATAAACTAATGTGGATGGCTGAAGAGTATTTCAGCCATCTATTTTTTTATGATAAAAAAACCCTGCCGAGAGGCAGGGCAAAGATATGTGTACATGTTTTAGAATTCGATGGTTTCTGATTCGTTGCTTGCAAGGTCTGCGATTACTGCAGTTCCTCCTGTAACAGCAAAGATTTCAAATTTGCCGGGACCAATCATTTTTTTCAGCTGAGGCATCATTTCCAGAGCCTGTTTTGCAGCGCCGTCTTCAGTAAAGAATTCGGCTTTTCCACGGATACGAATGAATTTGCCGCCGCTAACTGCTGCGATTTCCACCTTAGGATTCTTTTTCAGTTCTTTTGATGTGGCTTTTCCGTCAGCGGTACAGAAGCAAATCTTACCGTCATATACCATTGAAAAGCCCTGAGGACGTACACATGGCTGATCGCCGTCTACAGTAGCGACAAAACAAGGTCTTGCATCTTTTAAAAATTCAGTAATTCTTTTCATAAACATAAGCTCCTTTCCTATCTAACGTAATTATTATGTTTTATTGCAAATTTGTAGGTCTTCTATAAGATTCTAACACAAAACAGAGTAAAACGCAAAGGTTGGAATATCTCTATTTCCTGTTATTTATCATGAAATTAACCATGGCGCCGGCGTAATTATCCACACTGTTTTCATTCAATGTAATAACCATAATATTGCAATTATCATTTATTTTTTCAACATATGGGGCAGCCGATGATGCCGGTGTATCCAGATAGTCAGGGCTATTTCCGGAGTATTCTCTGTATGCATTCAGGAAAAGTGTGTTCATCTCTGAATCCTCATTGCCTTTCCATAAGTCTTCAGAGTCTGTTTTAGCATACTCAACATTGGATAGACCGCAAATGGTTTTATAGGTATTATCTATTTCTTTTATGGATGATTTATCAAGACTGTGCCCTGAAGCATAGATTGTATACTCATTCTCCGACTCCTTAACACATCCAATATTTACCGTAGATTCAAGTTTGTCATTATCATCCTTGTAATATACACCGTCAAGCAAGGTGTAGAGAAGGCTCACAAAAGCATCGGAATCGGAGGTCTTAAGAACTTTTTTCGGAAGCTTAACCTCTTTGTATGAAAAAACCGTACCTGGGTATTTGCCTTGGTATTTCTCATTGTATTTGGTTGAGATGCTTTCCAGCTTTTCGTTAAACTTTTTCAAATCGTTTTCATTGATTACAATGGTTGTACTTGCGCTTTTCGGTAAAGTCTGAGCGTCGGTTCCTCCGACAAAATCAGCAAGCTGGAAAATATAAGCATTGGTTTTAAAGGATGCCAGCATATCACCCAGCTCCTTGATCGGATTTGGATAGGAGGATGGCACAAGTCCGGGTACGCCTCCGGGCAATCCGTCGATGGTGATTTTGATAGCCTTGGATCCCTTCGGTTTTCTGGTGTCAAAGCTTTTTGTAAACTGATAGGATGATGAGCAGCCGGTGTTTAAAGAGCAGAAGCTTTCAGAGCCTCCGTTCAGGCAGAACACATTGCTGTTGTCTTTAAAATACTTTGAATCAATATTTGCGATTCCATCAAAGCTCTGTCCTGTGTTCTGGGCGAAAATAACAGTCAGCTCACCGGTTTTACCGCTGTTTTTGGCCATATACAGTGAAAGGGCAAAGGAGCCTATGCAGGCATCAAAGCTTTTAGAGTCGTATGAGCATACTATAACAGTGGGTTTGGATTGTTTGAATTCCTTATCTGCACTGACATGCATGATTACATTGTTGTAATCATCTACGGTACATGATACATCCTTGTTCTTGGACCAGTTCACAAGATAATCCACTATAGCTTCATCTGTGGTCAGGGCAGCAGAGTCCTTAAGATCTGTCGCATATGCAGCTGTCTTATTGGCTATCATTGTCTGCTGGGATTTTATCTTTTCATCGTGATTGTGTTTTATAATGCCTATGGAACATCCTATTACTGCAATAAGAAGGATAAGGGCTATGAGTATAGCCCTGTGGCTTATTTTCTTGTTAATGTTTATGTGTATATATTTGTTTAACTTCATAATTGTATTTTTCCTCCGTAAAAGTGATAATCTTTTATAAAATAAAGGTTTATTTTATTTAGAAAATCATTTATAATATATCACAAAGATACTACTATTAGTAGGTTTTTCACCAAAACTTCACATATAATTAACATTTCACAGGAGAATAAAATGGAATCTAAGAATATTTTCTTAAGAGAAACTAACTTTGAAGATTGTAAATACTTTGCCGAATGGGAGTGCAGACCGGAGGTAACGGAGTTCTTTACCATTAATGAAGGAAGAAACTACGAGGACATCGTTACTGAGTATGTCAGATACAATCTGGATCCGACCAAGAAACAGTTTACCATCACCCTGAAGCCGGAAGACAAGCCTATAGGAAGAATTTATTTATCAAGAATCAACAGGCATGAGGATTCTCTTGATATAACCAGAATATATATTGCAGACGTTGATAACAGAAATAAGGGTTATGGAGAAGAGGCTCTGCGACTGGTGCTTGAGTATGCTTTCATAGATCTTCACATGGAAAGAGTAACTATAGATCATTTTGAGAAAAACAAGGCTGCGGCATATCTGTATGATAAGATTGGATTCAAGAATGAAGGGCTAATGAGAAATGCCGGAAAGAAAGATGGAAAATATGTAAATCTTCAGTTGAAGTCTATGTTAAGAGCTGAATATTACAATAAATTACACGACTAAAAAATTTTTTATTTCTGTTTAAAATAGCTGAAACTGTTTGAATGACTGTAACTGACCCTGTAGGGTCAGTTATTTTATTGTTTTTTTGCCATATTAGTAGTTGACCTTATAGCATATAAATTGTATAATTTGTTAGCACGAAAGAAATTAAACACAATATATAGTGTCTTATGAAAAAGAGGAGAAAACGATGGAAAGCATTCAAAAGATTATTAAAAGAGACGGAAGAACAGTAGATTTCGACATTGAAAAAATTACAAATGCAATCTTCAAGGCTGCACAGGTATTAGGCGGAAAAGACCGTGACATGTCAAATTATCTTGCTAAACAGGTGGAACTATACTTATTGGAGGTATGTCACAATACGACACCTACAGTAGAACAGGTTCAGGATGCCGTTGAAAAGATACTGATTGAAAACGGACATGCGAGAACTGCAAAAGAATATATTCTGTACAGAGCTGAACGTACAAGAATCAGAGATATGAACACCAAGCTGATGCATATCTATGAGGATCTTACATTTAAAGACGCAAAGGATAACGACGTAAAAAGAGAAAATGCTAACATCGACGGAAATACTGCAATGGGAACTATGCTGAAGTATGGTTCAGAAGGAGCGAAGGAATTCTACAAGATGTATGTCATCGATCCTAAGTATGCTAAGGCACATGACAACGGTGATATTCACATTCACGATATGGATTTTTATACTCTTACCATGACATGCTGTCAGATTGACCTGGTAAGTCTGTTAAAGGACGGTTTTTCAACAGGTCACGGTCATCTGAGAGAGCCTAACGATGTTGAAAGCTATGCTGCACTTGCCTGCATTGCAATTCAGTCAAACCAGAATGACCAGCACGGCGGACAGTCAGTTCCAAACTTTGACTACGGTATTGCTCCGGGCGTAAGAAAATCATACAGAAAGCTCTATTACACCAACCTGGGAAAAATGCTGGAATGCCTGTACGATGTGGAAAACGGTGAAGAAATCGCCAAGAGCATCTGCGGAAGAATTGAGGCTGAGCACGGTGTAGGACCTTGCATGGCATGGGACAATAATTATAAAGAACTGGAAGCGAAAAAGCTCTCCAAATATATCGGAGAAGAGGAAATTGAAAAGATTCAGAAGATAGCAACCAAGTATGCTGATAAGGAAATCCGCAGAAAGACTTACCAGGCTATGGAAGCTTTGATTCACAATCTGAACACTATGCATTCAAGAGCAGGTGCTCAGGTGCCGTTCAGTTCACTGAACTATGGTACTGACACATCTCCTGAGGGAAGGCTTGTTATGGAATGCGTACTTCTGGCTACGGAAGCAGGCCTGGGAAACGGAGAAACGCCTATTTTCCCAATACAGATTTTCAAGGTAAAGGAGGGCGTAAGCTACAATCCTGAAGACCCTAACTATGATCTGTTTAAGCTGGCATGCAGAGTTTCCGCTAAGAGACTTTTCCCTAACTTCTCATTCCTGGATGCGCCATTTAACAAGCAGTACTATGTGGAAGGTCGTCCTGAGACAGAATGTGCATATATGGGATGCAGAACAAGAGTAATCGGCAATGTTCACGATCCGGAAAGAGAAATCGTATTCGGAAGAGGCAATCTTTCCTTTACTTCAATCAATCTTCCTAGACTTGCTATCAAAGCTAAGGGAGATGTGGATATTTTCTTTGACGGCCTTGATCATATGATTGACATTGCAATAGGACAGTTAAACGAAAGATATAAAATACAGTGCCAGAAAAAAGTTATGAACTTCCCGTTCCTGATGGGACAGGGAGTATGGATAGACTCAGAAAAGCTTAGTCCTGAAGACAGCATAGAAGAAGTGTTGAAGCATGGAACACTGACAATCGGATTTATCGGCCTGGCTGAGGCGCTGAAGGCTTTGATTGGTGAACATCACGGAGAATCCGAGAGAGCTCAGAAGCTGGGTATTGAAATTGTCGCATACATGAGAAAACGTATGGATGAAGAAGCCAGAAAGACCGGACTAAACTGGTCTCTTATCGGAACTCCTGCAGAAGGTCTGTCGGGAAGATTTGTAAGAATTGACAGAGAGAAGTATGGAGTCATTCCGGGAGTAACTGACAGAGACTATTATACAAACAGCTTCCATGTTCCGGTATATTACAACATCGGAGCCTTTGATAAGATTAAGAAGGAGGCGCCTTACCATACTCTTACAAACGGCGGTCATATTTCATATATCGAACTGGACGGTGACCCTGTTAAGAATCTTGACGCTTTTGAAAAAGTTGTAAGATGTATGAAGGAGAGCGGTATTGGATACGGATCAATTAATCACCCTGTAGACAGAGACCCTATTTGTGGCTACACAGGTATTATTGATAACGAATGTCCTTGCTGCGGAAGAACGGAGGTTCAGGGTACTCCACAGTTTGAGAGAATAAGAAGAATTACCGGATACCTGGTAGGAACAATGGACCACTGGAACGATGCCAAAACCAGTGAAGAAAAAGACAGAGTAAAACACGGCATCGGAGAGGAATTTGAAAAAATATGATTGATAAAGGCAAAACACTTCGTTTAGCCGGAATCGTGAGAGAATCCATAGTGGATGGCCCCGGAATAAGATTTGTAGTCTTTTGCCAGGGCTGTCCTCATCACTGTCAGGGCTGTCACAATGAAACGACTCACGACTTCGAAGGCGGCTATGATTGTGAAATTGAAAAGATTATAAAAGCCATAGATGAGAATCCGCTACTGGATGGAGTTACATTTAGTGGGGGAGAGCCTGCATGTCAGCCGAAGGCCTTTCTGGCATTAGCGGAGGAAATAAAAAAAAGAGATTTAAATATTCTTATGTACTCTGGCTACACCTATGAAGAGCTGAAGAATATGGCAGAAAAGGATGACTCTCTCAATGGGCTGCTTCACTCCATCGATATTCTTATTGACGGCAGGTATGACTACACTCAGAGAGATTTGACCCTATCGTTTAGAGGCAGTAAGAATCAGCGTTCCATCGACGTGAAAAAAACGCTGGAATCCAACGAGATTGTACTCACAGAAAAATTCTGACAGAATGAAAAAAGTGCTTGCAATTATCATATCTTCTATGCTATAATGTCGATTGTTCGATATGAACAAATTTAAATTCAGAAAATATGCTACGAGCTTAAGATATTGAAGGAGGTGCGGTAGATGTCAAGAAAATGTGAAATTTGCGGAAAAGGTCAGGTTTCAGGAAACACTGTTTCCCATTCCAACAGACATACTAGAAGAAAGTGGAATGCAAATATCCAGACTGTAAGAATTGACGACAATGGTACAGTAAGAAGAGCTAATGTATGCACAAGATGCATCAGATCAAACAAGATTAACCGTGCCATCTAATTAGACAGATAGTCTGAAACCCGCTTAATAAGCGGGCTTTTTTTTTAG
>JAQXLM010000177.1 GCA_029012125.1 Eubacteriaceae bacterium
AAATCACTTAAACTACAGGTTGCAAAAGAAGCTGCAAGGTTAGAAAACAGGGGCCTTGAGCATATCATTGCAAAAAAGTACAATATCAAACCCTGGACAGTAATCAAATGGAGAGATCACTTTCTGGAAGTTGGAGAAGACGATGCTTTTAAGAGAGGATACTCAAAAGGAATCAAGAAATCTAATAGAGAACTGGAGCTTGAAAAAGAAAATGCAGCTCTGCGCGAGGAGGTCGAAATACTAAAAAAAGCAGCGACCTTCCTTGCAAATGTAAAGCGAGATTAAAGTTTCTGTTTATGTGTGAGCATAGTCATGAACACACCATAGCAAGGATGTGCATGGTTTTCAAAGGCAAGCAGAAAGTATATTTGCATTACAGACTCCAATCATGATGAAGAAATTGCAGATAACATTATTGATCGTGATTTTTGGGCATCAGCTCCGGGAGAAAAAATGCTGAGCGATACAACTGCAATTGACACAGCTCAGGGCAAGTTATACGTTGCCGGTATATTTGATTTATATGGAGACATGCCTGTAGGAATGGCGATTGCTGGGACAATGCGCCATGGAAAGCTTTTGGGGAAAAATGAAATCCAAATGGCTTTCACACAGGTATCAAACAATTGACGAGGTAAAAAGAGATGTATATGACTTCTGCAGAATACTATCAGCAGGGGCAATAAAGATGTTTTCAACTCTACTTTTTTGAGGGCACGTCAACGTGCCGCATTTTGTGAAATATGTATCCGAAAACGGCATGTTTTGCCGCAAAATCCAAGTTAAAACATCAAATGCGCCATCTTCCGGATTCGTAAATAATATCTTACGAAATCCCCAAATCAGAACTGGAATTACTTACAATATGATATGGCGCAAGCTTCACGGTTTTAATGAAGTTGCGGCGTATTTACATATTTTGCCTGTAAAATAATGTAATCCGATTACTACGCCAGAAGACTTCGGAGTGATCCCTGGTCGTCACAGGATAGTTCCCGACAGCAACGTGGCGCAATTCAGTTTTATCCAACATGAATGCGGCAAAATGTGGCGCAATTCGGCTGTTTCCAACATGAATGCGGCGTTACGTGGCACAATTCAGCTTTTTCCCATATTAATGCGGCACTACGGTTTTAGAGCCGCAGACACAGGTCTGCGGCTCAGTATAATCCTTTTCAAATCCCAATATTCCCTTGTTTTACATAAGTTTGCATACAAGCTCACTCAGTCTTGCAGGGTTATCCACAGACAGTCCGGAAATGATCTTTGCCAGATCGTATAATACTTCTGTGTATTCCCTCAGTTTTTCTTGGTCTGATGCAATTTCTTTCAATCTGGAAGCAATCTGATGTGAGGAGTTTATTTCCATAACCAGATCTGCTTTTACTTTTTCACCTATAGGCATTGCGTTAAGGGTTTTCTCCATTTCGATGGAAATATCTCCTTCATTAGTAAGGCATACAGGATAGTTAGCTAAGGTATTTGTAAATCTTACTCCTTTGACCTTTTCCCCTAAGGTTTCCTTCATGATATCCAGCATGTTCTTAGCTTCTTCATTTTCTTTCTTGATGGCTTCCTTTTCCTCTTCTGTTGAAAGGTCAAACTCGGAAGCATTTATGTTCATAAACGACTTTCCGTCGTACTCTGCCAGAATCTGAGCCACAAACTCGTCAACATTTTCTGTCATGTAAAGGACTTCGTAACCCTTCGCCTTTGCTGCCTCTGCCTGAGGAAGAGCCTTAATCTTGTCAACAGTCTCTCCGCAAGCATAGTATATGTGCTCCTGGCCTTCCTTCATTCTTTCAACATACTCTTTAAGAGTTACAGGCTTTTCATCATCCTCAGATGAACTGTAAATCAGAAGATCCTGCAGCTTGTCTTTGTCCATGCCGTAGCTGTTGTAGATTCCGAACTTAAACTGAACGCCAAATGATTTAAAGAACTCTGCGTACTTTTCTCTGTCCTCTGACTGAAGCTTAATCAGAGCAGCTATGATTTTCTTTTCAATATTCTTTGCTATCAGCTTCAGTTGTCTGTCATGCTGAAGCAGTTCTCTTGAAATGTTTAGTGAAAGATCTGCACTGTCCACAACTCCGGAAACAAAGCTCAGATACTCAGGAAGAAGATCCTCACATTTTTCCATAATCATTACTCCATTGGTGTACAGAGCCAGACCTCTCTTAAAGTCTTTGTTCATGTAATCAAATGGGGCTTTTGACGGAACATACATCAGTGCGTCGTATGTAATCTGACCCTCAACTCTTGTATGGATGTGGCATAGAGGATCGTTGAAATCAAAGAATTTTTCCTTATAATAAGCATTGTAATCCTCATCGGTCAGATCCCCCTTAGCCTTTTTCCAGATAGGAACCATGCTGTTGAGAGTTCTTGTCTCTACAACAGTTTCATATTCAGGCTCTGCATCACTGTCTGCATCATCGCCCTTGTCTACGGGTTTAGTAGTTTCAAAATCCATAAGGATTGCATATGTGATATAGTCTGAGTATTTCTTTACAAGGCTTGATATTCTGTACTGGTTCAGGAAGTCGTCGTATTTTTCCTCCTCACTGTCCTCTTTGATGTGAAGAATAACATCTGTACCGTGGCTGTCCTTCTCTGTCTTTTCTACCGTATATCCGTCAGCACCGTCTGAGCTCCAGATATATGCTTCGTCTGAACCGTGTTTTTTTGAAATGACCTCTACATGATCACTTACCATAAATGCAGAGTAGAATCCTACTCCGAACTGTCCGATGATGTCTATGTCATCCTTGCTTTCATTTTCGTTCTTAAAATCAAAGGAACCGCTCTTTGCAATTGTACCAAGGTTTGTTTCCAGTTCATCCTTGTCCATTCCTATACCGTTATCTGATATGGTCAGGAGTCTTGCATCCTTATCAACAGCGATTGTAATTTTGAAGTCATCTCTTGTAAGACCTGTCTTCTGTTCACTTAGTTCCTTATAATACAGCTTGTCGATGGCATCACTTGCGTTAGATATGATCTCTCTTAAAAAAATCTCCTTGTGCGTATAAATTGAGTTTATCATCATGTCCAGCAGTTTCTTGGATTCGGCTTTAAACTCTTTCTTACTCATGTTTTTCCCCTCTCTTTCCTTTTACGTACAATGAGAATTATATCACTTTTGTTAGCACTGTCAATAGGTGAGTGCTAACTTTTTTATCTTAATTTTTTTCTCTCAAAAAAGGGCTTTTTTTAATTATTTTTATCAAAAATCTTTACTACTTTTGGTCAAAAAAATGTCTCTGTTTTATGTGTTGACTATAAAATAACAAAGTGTTATATTGATTTTAGATAATAATTCCATTAGTAGTTTAAGAGGAGAGAAGTAAAATGGGCAAATTAGTTGAGCAATACATTGCTATTGCAGAAAAGAAAAACCCTGGTGAACCAGAGTTTTTACAGACAGTTGAAGAAGTACTTACATCTATTGAACCGGTTCTTGAGGCACATCCTGAATATGTTGAAGCAGGACTTGTTGAAAGACTAATTGAGCCTGAAAGAGGAATCAGTTTCAGAGTTCCTTGGGTTGATGACAACGGTAAGGTTCAGGTTAACAGAGGTTATAGATATGAGTTTAACAGTGCAATCGGACCTTACAAAGGTGGTTTAAGATTTGCACCTAACGTATATCCCGGAATCATCAAGTTCTTAGGCTTTGAACAGATTTTCAAGAACAGCTTGACAGGTCTTCCTATCGGAGGAGGAAAAGGTGGAGCTGACTTTGATCCTAACGGAAAATCAGATGCTGAAGTAATGAGATTCTGCCAGGCTTTCATGAGCGAATTATTCAGACATATCGGACCACACACAGACGTTCCTGCAGGTGACCTTGGTGTTGGTGCCAGAGAAATCGGTTACTTATTCGGACAGTACAAGAAGTTAACTAACAGATATGAAGGCGTTTTAACAGGAAAAGGAATCCCTTACGGTGGATTACACGGCAGAACTGAAGCTACAGGCTACGGTATCGTATTCTTCGCAAGAGAAATGCTGAAAGCTAACGGCGAAGATCTTGCAGGCAAGACTGTTGTTGTTTCCGGTTTCGGTAACGTTACATGGGGAACAGTTCAGAAGCTGAACGAATTAGGAGCTAAGGTAGTTACTATCTCCGGACCTGACGGATACATCTACGATCCGGACGGAGTTACTTCCGGTGAAAAGGAAGACTACTTACTTGAGTTAAGAGGATCCGGCAAGAACATCTGTGCACCTTACGCAGACAAGTTCCCAGGCGCTACTTTCTATCCAGGCGAAAAGCCTTGGGGAGTTAAGGCTGACCTTTACATTCCGTGTGCTACTCAGAACGAAATCCACATGGCAGATGCTGAAGCTATGGTTGCTAACGGATGTAAGTTCCTTTGCGAAGGTTCCAACATGCCTACAACTAATGAAGCTATCAAGTTCTTACAGGAAAACGGCGTAATCGTAGGACCTTCCAAGGCTGCTAATGCAGGTGGTGTAGCTTGCTCATGTATCGAAATGGGACAGAACGCAGGTCACACTGTATTCTCACCTGAACAGGTTTACGAACAGTTAGAAACTATCATGGTTAACATTCATAAGAACGCTGCTGAAGCTTCCGAAAGATACGGTCTAGGATATGACCTGGTTAAGGGTGCTAACATCGCAGGATTTGAAAAAGTTGCTCAGGCTATGATGGCTCAGGGTATTGTATAATCCACAATACTGATTCTCAACAAATAAAGGGCTGCCGCACTAACGGTGTTAAACCGCCGGTGCAGCGCCCTTTTTCTTAGCAGATTTTCAGACATTTCTGCATATTTACATTTCTACGGTCCTTCCCCCGTCCACAAGATACAGGTAAGCCTCCTTAACCTTCTTGTCTTTGCCTTTTTCGATGGCCTGACAGTATATTTCCAGTTGTCGCCGGTAAGCGTCTTTCAGGCGTTTTGCCTCCTCTTCAAAAGGCTTCCCGGGATCAATTCTGTTAGTCTTGTAATCTACCAGTACATATTCTCCGTCTTCCTCAAACATGCAGTCTATTACTCCCTGAACCAGAACCTGCTTCCCCTCATGCTCCATTTTAATAACAAAAGGTTTTTCCTTCTCCAGAGTGCCCTTTTCAGCTGCGACGGCACACCGTCTGCCCAGGTCTGTCTCAAAGAAGTGGGCCACATTATCCGGTCTCACAGTATCAAGCTCCTCTTCGGTTATAATACATGCCTCCACCATTTGCCGGCATGCTTCACGGATGTATTCGATTCCGGAAGTGCAGGCCTTTTCAAAATCCAGATATTCCATTATTGCATGGTATATTGTACCTTTTTCTGCCGCTGAAACGGATTTACCCTGAGACAGGAATTCCGGAGTCTTCAATGGAGTTTCGAAGAATTCATGCTTTGATGCACTGCTGTTAATCTCAGACACAGAGTATTTCTGTTTCATGTTAACCTCATCTTTGAAAGGATACTCGAATTCCAGGCGTCTCTGTATTTCCTCCGACACTTCCCCGGAAGGAGCCTTTTTGAACACATTATACAGGCTTCCTCCCTGCCTTTCATCTGCCTCCTCCGGAAGCTCAAGATTCTTGGCATCTATCAGCGTTCTGTTTCTGAGATAGCCTATCATATCCAGATATGTGCTGTCATTTCTCAGCAAACCTTCACTGTCCTCCAGCTTATCACCCGGTTTCCTGCAGGTTCCTACCAGATACAGAACATCCTTTGCTCTGGTCATGGCAACGTACAGTACTCGCTTCTGCTCGTCCACCTCTTCTCTGTGTACCCTGTCAGCTATCAGCTGCTGCATCAAAGTTTTTTTGTACCAGCCCGCCTTTCGATTTACCAGTGTAAGTCCCAGGCCGATATCCTTGTGCAGCGATACTCCGGTTCCGTTGCCGGAATACCTTAGCATTCGTCCCATTCCGCATACTATTACCATTGGGAACTCCAGACCCTTGCTCTTATGAATGGTCATAATTCTCACCAGATCGTCCTGTTCGCCAAGAAGCTTGACCTGCCCCACTGATACTCCCTTTTCCTTAATGGTATCAATGTATCTTACAAAGCTGTAAAGAGAAACCTGTCTGTCATAGGAGTAGTTTTCCGCCTTATCTATCAAAGTTCTCAGATTTGCCTGGCGCTGTACCCCTCCCGGCATCGCACCCATTTTCATGTAGTATTCCGTATCTATCAGAAGCTTCCACAGAAATCTGCCCAGAGGCATGGTTGTGGACATTTCCTTCCAATTCTTCAGCTCTGACATGGCTTTAGCGCACTTTTCCCTTAGATCAGCGTGGCTGCCGCCTTCACCATAGGCCTTAAAGGCACTGTAAAATGAGCCGTTTTTGTGCTCTGCCCTGATTCGGGCAAGCTCCTCAGATGAAAAATCAAATATCTCCGAATGAAGAACACTTATCAGAGGTACATCCTGCATTTTGTTGTCGATGACAGAAAGAAGGTTAAGGAAGACATTGATTTCCATGGTATCAAAATACCCATCGCTGTCATCAATATATGAGTCAATTCCGTTCTCCTTAAGCACGTTATAGAAGATGGCTGCGTAGTTTTTCACCGCACGCATGAGGATTACGATATCACGCTGCTCGAGGGGTCTCACAACGTTATTTTTCGTATCAAAGAATGGCTTTCCGATATGCTCATTTATAATATCGCATACCTTTAACGCCTCCATTTCAACCGAATTCAGTTCCTGCAGTTCCTCATCGGCCTCTTCCATGTCTGTTCTGTCTATAATAACCGTTTTCAAAGGATAAGAATACTCTCCCTCATATGGTATGCCCGGATATAACCTGGCGTTATTATCGTATCCCGGCATAATGTCTTCAAAAATCTCATTGATTCCGGAAATCAGCACCGGTTTGCTTCGGAAGTTCTGATTAAGGTCTATTTTCTTAGACTTGCTGTCATCACCGTACTCTGCATACTTTCTCATAAATATTTCAGGTTCTGCCAAACGGAACTTGTATATGCTCTGCTTCACATCCCCAACCATGAACAGGTTATCTTCTCTTTTTACCTTTGATATTATTTCCTCCTGAAGTATGTTGGTATCCTGATATTCGTCTATGAAGATGTATCTGAATTTTTCTCTGTAATAGCTGCACACCGCCTCATCTTCCAGAATGGAAAGGGCCAGGTGCTCGATGTCGTTAAAATCCACCAGGTTTTTTTCGGTCTTCGCCGCCTTGAAAATACGGTCAAATTCCACCAGCATTTTCTTAAGTGCCCTTGCTGCCCTTGCAGTGCTGTTCATATCACTTATATGTTCCTCCGGAGACTGGGCAAACACGGTTTTCTTTAAATCGTCCATAAAGGTTTTTGCCTTCTGGCTGATGGCTGAAACCATCTGTTTACAAGCCTCATAGACTTCCTTCTCCTCCTTTTTCGGAGACAGTCTGGCAAAAGAGAATCCGTCTATGGTATCCCTGAGTGCAAATGGATTTTGCTCGTCGTTATACGCTGCCATTCCGTTACGAAGAACTGCAAGTTCTTCTGTATTCACCTTCTCAGCCAATCTTTCCAGTCCGTTATCAGCTAAAGCATCTCTCCTGTCCTCCACCAGCTCTAGGATCTTTTCATAACGGAACATAACATACTCATTTATGTTTTTCATGAAAGCTGAGCCCAAAAAATTGTCCGGATTAATTTCCAGCTCCTCAAGTCTTCCCTCCAGCCAATCCATTGGATAAGGCATAGCCTGAAGTGAATTATATGTGCTCTCTATTATTTCACGGAGCCTTTTCTGGTTTCTTCCTGTTCCGTACCAGTCCAGAAGAAGATAGAAGTCTTCATCCTTCCTTTCGAAACAGCTTTCCATCAGCAGATCCATGGCATCTTCCTTCAGGATTGTTCTCTGGGAATCATCACATATTGAAAAATTAGGCTCTATGTTCTTCCTGAAGAAAAAGGTTCGGATTACATCCAGTGCAAAAGAGTGGAAAGTGCTGATATTGGCTCTGCCCAGCAGGTTAAGCTGTTCCTTCAGTTTTCGGCTCTTTTCCGGGTTCTGCTCCATTTCCTTGTATATTGCTTTTCTGATTTTTTCCTTCATTTCCGCAGCGGCTGCATCAGTGAATGTTACCATAAGCATTCTGTCAAGAGGAACGCCCTCCTCTATTATCAGTCTTTTTATACGCTCAACTAAAACGGCAGTCTTACCCGAGCCTGCCGCTGCTGCCACCAGAATATTGGAATTACGTGATTCTATTGCATCTTTTTGTTTGTCAGTCCATTCCATGGTTTTACCTCTCATACCTCTTTCAGTTGCCTTGATTATACCAAAAAATTTGGTATAATGGAATTGAATAAAAAACTATAGGAGACAAAATATGACTATAAACAAGAGACCAACCATGCTTATGATTCTCGATGGCTATGGACTTAACACTCCATATGAGGGAAATGCCATCGCCAAAGCATCAAAACCAAATCTTGACAATATCTTTGAAACATATCCGTGGACCAGGCTGAATGCCTGCGGTCTTTCGGTGGGCCTTCCTGACGGGCAGATGGGTAATTCCGAAGTAGGACATCTTAATATCGGCGCAGGCCGAATAGTATACCAGGAGCTGACCAGAATCACTAAGTCCATTCAGGACGGTGACTTCTTTGATAATCCTGCTCTGACAGAAGCCATGAATCATGCACTGACAAATAATTCATCCCTTCACATTCTGGGACTTCTTTCTGACGGCGGCGTGCACAGCCACATATCTCATTTAACTGCACTACTGGACATGGCGAAGAATAAAGGTCTGAAGAAGGTCTACGTTCACTGCTTCCTCGACGGAAGAGACGTTCCGCCTAGATGCGCAAACCTGTACATAGAAGCTCTTACCAACCACATGAACTCCATCGGTGTAGGCGAAATCGCCACTGTTTCCGGACGTTACTATGCTCTGGACAGAGATAAGAGATGGGACAGAGTAGAAAAGGCTTATGATGCCATGACTCTAGGACAGGGCGTGGAATGCGCCACAGGCTGTTCCGCAGTTGACGGTGCCTACTCCAGAGATGAAAACGACGAATTTGTTCTTCCTTCAGTAGTTGCCGGATCAGAGGATAAGCTTGTAAACTCCGGAGATGCCATGATCATGTTTAATTTCAGACCGGACAGGGCAAGAGAGATTACACGTGCCTTTGTGGATGCCGACTTTGATGGCTTTGACAGAAAGAAAAAATTAGAAAACATAAAGTATGTCTGCATGACTCAGTATGACGCTGCAATGCCCGGTGTTCTGGTTGCATTCCCACCGCAGACTCTTGTGAACACCTTCGGAGACTATATCTCCTCCCTAGGCCTGAAACAGCTGCGAATCGCGGAAACAGAAAAATACGCTCACGTAACCTTCTTCTTTAACGGTGGCGTAGAGGAGCCTTCCCCGGGTGAAGACAGAATTCTGGTTCCGTCACCAAGTGTTGCAACCTACGACCTGCAGCCTGAAATGAGTGCATATGTTGTCACAGAAAAGGTTCTGGAGCAGATTGAAGCGGAAAAATACGACTGCATCATTTTAAACTTTGCCAATGCGGATATGGTTGGACATACGGGAAAAATGGATGCGGCGGTTAAGGCGATAGAAGCTCTCGACCAGTGTGTTCCAAAGATTGTGGACGCTGTGCTGAACAAAGGCGGTCAGATTCTTCTCACTGCCGACCACGGAAATGCTGATTGCATGCTTGATGAGAACAACAATGTTGTAACTGCCCACTCACTGAACCCTGTTCCACTTGTTTGGATCAGCGATGAATCAAAGGCTTATAGGGCCTCCGGTACCGAAAATGTTCTTGCATCTGAAGGTAAGCTGGCGGATATTGCTCCAACTCTGCTTCAGCTCATGGGATTAGCCATTCCTGAAGAAATGACGGGAGAAAACTTAATTAGGAAGTAATAGAAAAAGTAATTCAAAAGGGACTTGGCCCTGACGGATATGATTCCGTTATTGGGACAGTCCCTTGTATTTTCTTATTATCATTTCCGCGACCTTTATGCCGTCACATGCTGCACTCATTATTCCCCCGGCATATCCCGCACCTTCACCGGCAGGATAAAATCCGGCAAAGCTACCCTCCAGAGTAACTGCATCTCTGTAGAATCTTACCGGCGATGAGCTCCTGGTCTCAACTGCAGTCATTACCGCATTGTCATCGTCGAAACCCTTCAGTTTCTTTCCCAGCTGAGGCATGGCTTCCCTTATGGATTCAACCGCAAATGCGGGCAAAGAGTTTATTACACCTTTACCTTCTGAGCCTTCCCCCTCTGTTTTAAACTGGGCCCATGTACACTTTGGAGCCTTGTATGTACCTCCTCCGTTTAAGAATGCCAGTTTCTCGTATTTTTCCTGAAAGTCAACACCTGCAAGAGGGTCTTCCGACCGGAAGTCAGAGCATCTGACATCTACAAGCAGTGCCGAATTGGCCGTTCCGCTGTTTCGTGCTCTGTTACTCATGCCGTTTGTCACTACAGAGTCTTCCTGTGACGCAGCCATTACCACATAACCACCGGGGCACATGCAGAATGTATATACGCCTCTGCCGCTTTCACATCTGTAGGATAGCTTGTATTCTGCAGGCGGAAGCTTTCCCGATGCCGCTCCGCCCCCGTACTGAGCCTTGTCAATCAGCTTCTGGGGATGTTCTATTCTGACACCTATAGAAAATGGCTTTTGTGTCATGACAACGCCCTGACCATTAAGCGCCCTGAAGGTGTCTCTGGCACTGTGACCGATGGCGAGAATCAGAGTATCCGTTTCCAGAAAATGCTTTTCCCCCGTTTCAGTGGACTGCCATGTCAGTCCGGATATTGCTCCGTCTCTGACCTTTAACTCCTCGAATCTGGCGCCAAACTTCACTTCTCCGCCATTTTTTATGATATCCTGACGAATTGATTTAACTACTGTTCGAAGCACGTCAGTGCCGATATGAGGCCTTTGTTTATACATGATATCCCGGTCCGCTCCGGCCTTCACCAGCTCCAGAAGTACCTTGCGAATGCGAGGATCTTTTATTCCGGTTGTAAGCTTCCCGTCGGAAAATGTGCCGGCTCCTCCTTCACCGAACTGAACATTCGATTCCTTATTGAGAATGCCTTTCTCCCAAAAAGTGTTTACGTCGGAAATACGCTGTTCTACAGAATTACCTCTCTCCAGAATAATAGGTCTGTAGCCCCGTCTGGCCAGAATAAGGCCGGCAAACATGCCGCATGGACCGAAACCTACGATTACAGGCCTATGCATCATCTGCTCATTTCCTGCTTCCACATCGATATATGTCATGTCCGGAGCAAGGGTTACCCCTGTTTTTCCGTTGATTGGAAGAACCACGCCCTTCTTATGATTCTGACTTGAAATCAGTTCAAAGTCGACGGTGTATACCATTTTAATGTTGTTTTTTTCTCTTGCATCTATAGACTCTCTGATAATCTCAAAATCACTGATTATCAGATCCTTCCGCCCCAGCTTCTTCAGTATCTTCTTCGGAAGCTCGCTTTTCGGTTCATCAAGTCCCAGCTTTATCTGCTGCATCCTGTATCGGTTATTCATCAGCCATCCCTCTTCCTGCCATTGCACCTGTTTCCCAGGCATTTTGCAGATTATAGCCTCCGCAAGGGCCATCATAGTCCAGAACCTCACCTGCAAAGTAAAGATCTTTGATATATATTGATTCCATGGTTTCAGGATTTATCTGATCCAATGCCACTCCGCCCTTTGTTACCTGAGCAAAGTTCCATCCTCTCGCTCCCATAGGTGACAATGGGAAATTCCTGAGAATATGTGCAACCTGTGCCACATCCTTTTCCGGACACATGCGGAAAATCATTTCCTCAAAGGGTTTCTTCACCATAAACTGCAGCATTCTGTCCCCGCCAAAACCGGATCTGATTCTATCCCTAAGGATTTCCTCAAGTCTTTCCTCTCCGGGAAAGAAGTCTATTATGATGCTGTAGTCATCAAAGCCTCCATCCGGCTTCTGGCCTTCCGGTAACAGCATGAATCTGGACATGTTAAAAACACATATTCCGGATATGCCCGTGGCTGTAAACTGAATTTCGCCTTCCTCCCGGAATATTTCCTTAGCCTTGTACATCAATGCAACTGCTGCCTTTACCCTTATCCCGGCAAGGCTTTTCACGTCCTCTTTTACCTCGATGGCGGTTAGTACAGGAATAAGCTTGTTTACTTTATGCCCGAAAGCTCTGGCAAACCTGTAGCCGTCTCCTGTGCTTCCGCACTGAGGCGCAGACTTTCCTCCTGTTGCAATGAGCACCTTTCTGCTTTCCAAAACCCGGTTTCCAATGTCTACCAGGAAATTCTTCTGCCGGGAAACACTTACCGCCTCAGATGAAAGACAGATTTCCACACCTAGCTCTCTGGCTTTTGTCAGCAGAGCATCTCTTACAGCACGTGCCTCCTCAGTGTACGGGTATACCCTGCCTGACTTATCCACTCTGGTCAAAATTCCCAGCCCTGAGAAAAATCGGACAGTTTCCTCATATCCCTTGCAGGCTACGTTTGTAATGTTACATTTTCCGTTTCCCGTAATCAGAATTTTCTTGCCAACCTGATTCTTTTTTTCAACAATGAGAACTTTCAAATCAGGATTGGCTTCTTTGGCAGTGATTGCTGCAGTAAGCCCTGCCGCACCACCACCGATGATACAGATATCAATCATTCTTTTCCTCTTTGATATTGTTAATAATTTCTCTGATAGGCTCTGCTGCCGGTTCACTTATGATTTCTTCAAACTCAGGCTCAACTTCAGCTGCAGCAACTGCTTCTTTTGCTTCTCTGACACTCTGAATCGCTGCCTTCATCTCTTCCTTCGCCTTCTGTACCTCAGCTTCGGCATCAGCTATCTTTTCATCTCTGGTCTTAATCAGGTTTGGCTTGATATACGGAATATCCACTCCGATTCTTATAATGTTTAACCCCTGAACAGCACAAATCAATCCTACCATAGTCAGCACCGCAAACTCAAAGGCCATTGAATTATAGAAGCCATAGATACCTATCAGCAGATTTAATGCACTTACGATAACCATGGCGTAGAATCCTACGTCCTTCTCCTGTTCCCTGTAGTTTTTGTCCTCAATAATAAGTCCGATTACACGGATTCCGGAAACCAGAGCCCACAATGAGAATGTAGTGATTACTGCCATATCTATAACCAGACATCCGCTTATGGAAATCAGTCCCATAAAGAATGTGGTCAATCCGCCAATAAAGATGGAGTGCTTGTTTTCCTCAGTTTCAGCGGTTTTCTTGTATGCGAAGCATTTTATTATTCCCACTATCATCAAAACCACACCTACAGGAAATGCTACTGCTGAGAAAGGCAGTCCCGTATTTAAAATACAGAATATTCCTAAAACTGTCATGCACAGTCCTGCTAGCATTGTCAATACCTTCATAAGTTACCTCCTTTTATTTGCCCAAAAGCTCAATCAGGCGATACTTGTCCATATCAAATTCTCTCTTCTGCTTTAGAGCATCTGCCAAATCATACGCCACTATTTTGTTATCTACAATTCCGATAGCCTTGCTCTGAGACCCGTCAACCAGCAGATCTATTGCCTTTGCAGCCGTAGTAGTAGCCAGAACTCTGTCTCCCATAGTCGGTGATCCACCTCTCTGAAGGTATGACAGAATAACAAGCTTTGTTTCTCTTCCTGTCTTCTTTGCGATTGCCTGAACCACCTCTTCTGAAGACATTTCATATCCTTCAGCTCTGATTACTATGCTGTGCTGCTTTCCTGAATTTGCTGACATCACTATTCTCTTGCAGATTTCGTTAATATCTTCCTTCACCTCAGGTACAAGAGCCGCCTGTGCGCCACCTGCCAGACCTGAAATCAGTGCGATATCCCCACAGTTTCTTCCCATTACTTCGATTACGGTTGTTCTTTCATGGGCTGAGGATGTGTCACGAAGCTTGGTGATTGCATCTAATACTGTGCTCACAGCAGTATCAAAGCCGATTGTGTAGTCAGTATACCCCAGATCATTATCGATAGTGCCCGGAAGGCCCATTACTGTAATTCCCCTTTTGGACAGCTCCAGTCCACCTGTCAGTGAACCGTCTCCACCGATTACGATCAGACCTTCAATTCCGAAGGTTTCCAGCACATTCATGGCTTTGTCAATACCTTCTTCAGTCATGAATCTGAGGCTTCTCGCTGATTTGATGATTGTGCCGCCTCTATGTAAAATATCTCCTACATCTCTGTAGCCAATTCTATTGATTTCGCCGTCTATAAGGCCTTCATAGCCTCTTTCGATGGCGTACATCTCCATTCCGGCTTCAACTCCGCATCTCACTGCACTTCTTATTGCAGCGTTCATACCCGGTGAATCTCCACCACTTGTTAATACTCCGATTCTCCTCATAGTTTCACCTTCCCTTTAATATTCATTCGGCCTACAACGTCTGCGACTGTGTCAAAAAATCCCATTGAACAGTCAACTCCGCTGTTCGGTCCCGTTCTTACTATTTTGCCATTTTGCAGATATATTAATACCGGGAAATTTCCTCTATATACGGCGAAAATCTCTGCCAGTCTGTTCAGAACCTTCTTTTCGTCTGCTCCTGCAGGAATTCTAACCTTTACAGCATCAGCAGCGGTCTTTTCGCCCTTTATGGATTTATCCGCAACAGTGTCTGTTTCAATGTTTTCATTTACCTGATTCATATCTGAGACTGAGTCGGCTAGCAGCTTAGGCATTTCTTCTTCCTTGAAGTTCAGTTTGCCTTTAACTACCACCACCCGATCTTCTTCTATGATCTCTCTATACTTTTCGAACACGTTTGGAAAAACTATCACTTCAGCGGTTCCGTACAGGTCTTCCATGTCTACAAAGGCCATCATCTTGTTGTTCTTCGTAACGAGAGTCTTCTTTCCTGTTATCATTCCCGCCATGGTAACCGTCATTCCATCATGGATTTCCGAAACACCCGTATTGTCTGAATCCGATGCCTGTGCCAGATCCTCTGTAGTTACGGTTACCAGTCTTTCTATCTGTTCTTTATATTCATTTAACGGATGATCTGTGATATATACACCCAGCATTTCCTTTTCCATGGCCAGCAAAACTGATTTGTCGAAATTGCTGATGTTGGGAAGACTGCTTCTCGTACTTCCCGAATTCATCTGCTCACTGCTGGTCTGGAACAGGGAAAGCTGTCCCGCAATGTTCTTTTTTGCGCTGTTCTGAGCCGACTCCATGAGTCCCTCATACACGGCAAGGTGTGCAGCTCGGTTAGGATTGAAGCAATCCAGCGCACCGGCCTTAATGAGACTTTCAACAGCCTTTTTGTTAACCTCGCTTATTTCAAGTCCGCTGATAAAACTGAAGATATCTGTTGGTATGCCCTTTTCGTTTCTGGCTTTGATGATTGCATCTATTGCACCTTCACCAACATTTTTCACTCCCAGCAACCCGAATCTGATTTTTCCGTCCACCACAGTAAACTTCTTGTTACTCTCTGTAACTGACGGTGGGAGAACCTCTATGCCCATATCCTGGCAGTTTCGAATGTACTTTGCAACTGACTTTGCATTGCCCATTTCACTGCTCAGCAGTGCCGCCATAAATTCTACGGGATAGTACTTCTTAAGGTAGCCTGTCTCAAATGAGATAACGCCGTATGCAGCGGCATGGGAACGGTTAAAGGCGTATTCAGCAAAGGTTTCCATATCTGAGAATATTTCCTCAGCAGCCTGTGGAGAAATTCCGTTTCTCACACAGCCCGGCAGTTCCAGGTTCCCCTCTTCATCTTTTTTTCCATTGATGAAGAATTCCTTTTCCTGCAGCATTACATCCCTTTTCTTCTTACCCATGGCTCGACGTACCAGATCCGAACGACCATAGCTATAGCCGGCAAGATCTCGTACGATCTGCATTACCTGTTCCTGATATACCAGACATCCATAGGTTACGTCGAGAATAGGCGCCAGTTCAGGCGTTACATATTCAACATTTTCGGGATGCCTTTTGTTTTCTATATATTTTGGTATTGAGTCCATAGGACCCGGTCTGTACAAAGCACTGCCTGCGACGATATCTTCGAAACAGGTAGGCTTCAGGTTTTTCATAAAGGAAGTCATTCCTCCGCTTTCCAGCTGGAATATTCCGTCCGTATTACCGTTTCCTATCATTTCATAAACTGCCGGGTCATCGTATCCCATCTTGGAGAAATCTATTCTGACTCCGTGCAATTCTTCTATCATTTCCAGAGCGTCTCTGATTACCGTCAGATTTCGCAATCCCAGGAAATCCATTTTCAGCAGCCCCAGTTCTTCAACTGTTGTCATGTTAAACTGAGTGGCTATTCCCTTATCCGACATATACAGAGGAAGATACTCATCCAGAGGCAGTCTGGAAATAACCACGCCTGCCGCGTGGGTAGATGCGTGTCTCGGCATACCTTCCAGTGCTCTTGACATATCGATTACCTTTGCCACATCCGGACTGCTGTCGTACATTGCACGAAGATCCGGACTTAGCTCCAGAGCCTTGTCAATTGTCATTTTCAAATCATTTGGAATGGCCTTGGCTATTTTATCCGTATCCGCATATGACATATTCAGAGCTCTGCCTACATCACGTACAGCAGCCTTTGCCTTCATGGTACCAAAGGTAATAATCTGAGAAACGTTGTCTCTTCCGTATTTCTGCTTTACGTATTCGATTACCTCGCCTCTTCTTTCAATGCAGAAGTCTATATCTATATCCGGCATGCTTACACGTTCCGGATTGAGAAAACGCTCAAATATGAGATTATATCTGATTGGATCTATATCGGTTATTCTCAGACAGTATGCAACGAGACTTCCCGCTGCGGATCCTCTTCCCGGACCTACTGCTATTCCCTTTTCTTTAGCAAAGTTGATAAAATCCCATACGATGAGAAAATACTCCGCATATCCCATGGTCTCTATAACTCCAAGCTCATATTCAAGCCTGGACTTAAGCTCCTCTGTGACAGGTGAATATCTTTCTGACAGACCCTTAGAGCACAGTTCCCTCAGGTACTCTTTGTTTGTCTTTCCTTCAGGAGGAACAAACTCCGGCAGATGATATTTTCCAAACTCAAATTCCACATTGCATTCCATGGCAATCTTATGAGTGTTTTCGATAGCCTCCGGTGCGTATGCGAAGATCTTTTTCATTTCATCCTCGCTCTTCAGGTAGAACTGATCGTTGGGAAATCTCATTCTGTTCTCATCGTACACATTAGTTGCAGTCTGAATGGCAAGAAGTACATCGTGTGCTTCCGCATCCTCTTGTCTTACGTAATGAACGTCGTTTGTTGCTACCATAGGAATATCAAGTTCCTCGGACAGCCTTACCAGTTCAGGATTGATCATAGCCTCTTCTTCCAGCCCCTGATCCTGAAGTTCAAGATAGAAGTTGCCGTGACCAAAGATTTCATCCAGAGCCATGGCTTCTTTCCTGGCACCCTCATAATCGCGGTTAAGAAGGCAGTTCTGAACCTTTCCTGCAAGACATGCGGAAAGAGCTATTATACCCTCACTGTGTTCTCTCAGGACATTTTTATCGATTCTCGGTTTATAGTAGTATCCTTTAGTAAATCCCTGAGAAACAATCTTTATCAGATTCTTGTATCCTTTGTTGTTTTTTGCTAGCAAAACCAGGTGACCCTGATATTTATCCTTATCGGCGTCTTTGTCCTCCATCCTTCTGGCCGCAGTATACACCTCACAGCCAATAACAGGCTTGATGCCCTGTTTCTTACACTCTCTGTAGAAGTCAATGACACCGAACATAACCCCGTGATCCGTAATGGCAAGGGAGTCCATGCCTAATTCCTTTGCACGTGCCACAACGTCCTTAATACGAGCGGCTCCGTCTAAAAGGCTGTATTCAGTATGTACATGCAGGTGTGTAAAAGCCATAGGGCTCCCCCCTTTCCGTTACAGTTTGTCTATTATTCTTAGATTCGGCTTCCGATTCTCTCTCTTGTTCTCTCTTCACCCAGAATCTGCTGAATCTCCCATACGTCAGGAGACTGGGCACGTCCCATAAGAGCGATTCTGATTACCGTGCTGACATGTCCCACATGTCCCTTGTATTCTTCAGGATGTTTCTTGAAGTCCTTTGGTTTGGCAGCATATCCCATCTCGGTAGCTATGCTTCTGATCTTATCGAACCACTGGCTCTGGTCATCTGCATGATTATAGCTTTCCAGATATGCTTTCAGAATTGCAGGAATATCTTCTGCCGGTACTTCTGCCGGCATTTCATCTTCAATTTTAAGCATGTCATCGAAGAAGTAACTGATAAATTCCACAATCTGCTGTGCGTATATTAAATCTTTTCTTGGCTTGTTGTCATTTCTTCCAAGGTCGAGAATTCTTTCCAGATATGCTCTGTCGTCAAAGATATGAATAATCTCAGGCTTGAATTCCTCAGCCCACGACTTCAGGAAATCAAAGATTTCAGATGCCGGAAGCTTCAGCAGTACGTCTTTGCTTATATCGTTAAGCTTGTTCAGATCAAACAAAGCTCCTGAATTACTCATCTTATCTGTTGTAAATTCAAAGGCGTCAATCGGTTCATCCGGATTGTCCATTCTCCATTCTTCAAAATTGGAGTTCAGGATAGTCAGCAGATATTCTCTCACTGCTGCAGGATGGTAACCCTGGTTTCTGTAGTAGTCCAGTGACAGCTCAGGGTCCTTTCTCTTGGACAGCTTTCTCTTATTTCCTTCTTCATCCAGCTTCATAAGCTGTGCCGTATGGCAGTATACGGGAGCTTCCCATCCCAGCTTTTCAAACAGCTCAACGTGAATAGGAAGAGAAGGAAGCCATTCAGCGCCTCTTACAACATGTGTAGTCCTCATCAGATGGTCATCTACAACGTGAGCGAAGTGATATGTGGGAATTCCCGTAGTCTTCAGTATAACCACATCCTGGAAGTTTTCCGGCATTTCAAGAGTACCTCTGATTGCGTCCTCAACCTTTATTCTTCTCACATCGTCCCCTGTCTGATCAGGATTTCCATCGGATTTTAATCTGATTACGTAAGGCTTTCCTGCTTTGATATTCTCTTCGATTTCTTCCAGGGAAAGCTGTCTGCATTTTGCATACTGTCCGTAGATTCCCGGATTAAGCTTTTCAGCCTCCTGTTTTTCTCGAATCTCGGATATTTCCTCCTCTGTCAGGAAGCAAGGATATGCCTTTCCCTCTTCAATAAGCTTCTTTGCATAGCACTGATATATTTCTCCTCTATGGCTCTGGGTATAGTCTCCGTACCGGCCAATATCACCGTCCATGGTTGCCCCTTCATCAAAGTTAATTCCGAAGAACTTCAGTGAATTGATTATGATTTCCACCGCACCTTCAACGTATCTTTTGTCATCTGTATCCTCTATTCTTAAATAGAACAGTCCACCTGACTGGTGTGCAAGTCTTTCATCAACAAAAGCACCATACAGGTTGCCTAAATGGATAAATCCTGTTGGGCTCGGACCCAGTCTTGTCACCTTTGCACCCTCAGGTAACTCTCTCTTTGGGTACATTCCTTCATAGTCTTCCGGTGTTTTAGTGATATTCGGGAACAGCAAATCCCCTAATTTCTTGTAATCCATGTATAAATCCTCCATTATGGTAATTAACTATAATTCATTATATTATACACTTTTTCAGGTATTTTTTCAAAACATTTTGGCAAAATACCAGTATATTAGGAGGAGATATCGTATTATGGTTAGCAGATATAAATACTTTCTGGAAAACTTTACAGGTCAGCTGCCTATAGGTGAGTGCTTTGATCTGCTGGAGAGAAAATTCTCCATTGGAGGCAGACAGGCAAGAATGTATTTCGTAGATGGCCTGACAGATGTTGAAAAATGTCAGCTGATACTTAACTTTATGCTGGACATAAAGCCTGAACAGCTTCGCGGTGTAGAGAGCTCGCAAACTTTTATCGAAGGCTTTTTCCCTTACATTGCCGCCGAGGTTGTGGAGGATATAGATACTGCTGTTAAAAAGATGTATTCCGGACTGGTGGCAATTCTTGTGGATGGGCTGGACAGCATAATTATTGCCGATACCCGTCAGTACCCTCAGCGAGGCGTTGAGGAGCCATCCAAGGAACAGACACTTCGCGGAGCCAAGGACGGTTTCACTGAAAACTTTATGAGCAATCTGGGCTTAATAAGACGAAGAATAAGAGATAATCGGCTTATATTCAGGCACCATATCGTAGGTGAAAAGTCAAAGACTGATGTGGGTGTTGCATACATGAAGGGAGTCTGTGACGAAAAGCTGCTTGCCAGAGTTGAGAAAGGACTGGAGGATATAGTTGTAGACAGCATATCCCTCTCCGACCAGTCTATTGTAGAGCAGCTGGAAAAGGCATTATATAAATCCGGTAATAACAATGTTTTTTCAGCGCTGAACCCTTTTCCCAAGGTCAGATATACCCAAAGACCGGACATCGTGGCTGCTCATCTTACAGAGGGAAAGATAGCCATAATAACCGATAACTCTCCTACGGTTCTTCTTTTGCCTGTAGGTCTCTTCGACTTTTCTCAGGATATTGACGATTACTATTTTCCTTTGCTGACAGGCAACTATTTAAGGCTGCTGCGTATCATAAACATGGTGCTTATTCTTTTCGTAACACCCATATATCTGTTAATAAGTGAGGAATATATAGAGCCACCCTTTAGTATGGATTTCATCGTTCCCCGGGATTCCTATGCTCTGCCCATATTCTGGCAGTTTATTCTGCTGGAACTGGCAATAGACGGATTAAAGCTGGCATCCTTAAACACTCCCGAGTCACTTGGAATGTCCCTGTCCGTTATCGGGGCATTAATACTTGGAGACTTTTCCGTAGATTCAGGATGGTTTATTCCGCAGACAATTCTGGTTATGGCCGTGGTCGCTCTGGCTTCCTTTACTCAGCCTAGTATTGAATTGTCATACGGTATAAAGTTTATGCGTATAATAATGCTTACAGGAGCCTACCTTGCAGGTCTGCCCGGTCTGGCGGCAGGTGCTGCAGTCAGTCTTCTGATTATCGCATGCACAAAAACAATCAGCGGACAATCTTATCTGTATCCGCTGATTCCTTTCAATAAATATTCTCTTAAAAAGCTTCTTTTCAGAACCTCCCGATAAGCGAGGTTCTTTTTAATATAATGCTGCTCCGAAGCCACAGGTTCCGAACATATATGAGAATGTTGCGATAATCATTCCAACAAGCCATATGATCAGTAAAGCAGCTACGATAATAAGTATAACCTTTGCCCATGTCGGCAGGATGTGCTTATTTCCTACTGCCTGGTTATCATAGTTCTGCTGATAATATCCCTGCTCTTCCTCATCAAAGCTGTCAGCCGGTTTCAACGGATAATCGTTTCTGATTATCAGATAGATTACCACACCAACAAAGCTTGGCACCAGTGCTGCTACCAAAGCCCACAGCCACGGACTGCAGTCAACACGCTTGTTTGCATCTCTGTATACTACCACACCGATGATAAGTGGAATTCCGACACTGATAAGCAATGCAACCGGAATAAACAACAAAATTAATAATGATGAAAAAAACATGTAATCCCTCCTCGTTTACCTTTTTGCAAATTATATCACATTTTGTCGTTATTGCATATGCTAATTAAGAAACATTTTATTTTGAGGTGAGTCTATGCCTTTAGATACCCGCGAGCTGTTTGCTCGCCTGATTCAATGTGAAGCCGGTGGTGAAGGCGAAGACGGAATGCGTGCTGTTGCAACAGTAATAATGAACAGGGCTACTATAGACTATGGTGAATTTGCCAGAGTCAGCAACGGAGGAGATGTGAGAAGCATCATTACTCAGCCGGGGCAGTTTACCTGCATGCAAGAAACGGTAGGAGGCTCCTATAACAGGCAGAATGTCTACAACATGGAGCCTACTGACATCCACTATGAAATAGTTGACTGGGCTCTTAGCGGAGGTCGTCTTAACGGCGTTGATGAATCGCTGTTCTTTAAGAATCCTTTCAGTCCTAAATGCCCTACCTATTTTCCGACTAACGTAGGTGTTTTTCATAATCGGATCGGAGACCACTGTTTCTACGTTCCAACAGCAAAATATGCCGACACCTGATGGCTTTGATATGATTAATAAGAGGTGACCTAATGTATTGTAATTCAGAAAACGGATGCGGAAATGTGTCCAGAGTAACAGACAGTGATACCATGGCCGGCAATATGACAACGGCTATGGACACAGAGATGGCTGTGATGAACAGCATGAACAGAATGACCCCTCGGAGTCCCTATGTATTGGATTATTCCCAGATGACCGAATACATTGCCAGTCAGCCGGATAATCAGCTTCCGGCAACTCTGCCTTCGACAGGTTCAGCAGGGTCGTCCTCTGGAGGAAGCTCTGTCATTCCGGAAACCATAATTCCAAATGCACCTACCTTCAGGGTTCCAAGCAATCCCCTGCTCCCTCCGGAATATCAGGAGGTGCTTAGCTATGATAATCTGCAATATTTAAATGGATTTCTCAGAACGCAAATAGGAAAGTATATGAGAGTCGAACAGCTGGTTGGATCCAATACCATTGAAGAGAGATATGGCTATCTGGTGGGAGTAGGTGCCAACTACATCATTCTTCAGGAACTGTCAACCAACAATGTTATGGCGCTTGATTACTATAACATCAAGCTGGTATATATTTATCTAACCAATCCTGATCTTCCCACTAACGCCACAAGATAAAAATCGGCGGTCAGCAAAAGCTGACCGCCGTCTTTATTATTGTATTTAGTTTAATACTGTCTCTTAGCAGTTACAGAAGATGATAACCAGCAGTAAGAAGAAGAATAATAAGCTAGTATCGATTCCTTCATCGTTTCTGAATATTCCACATCTATTTGACATCCCATTCACCTACTTTTTATATAAATTTATAGTCTAATCTATGATGAATCGTCAAATAGTGTGCCTATTCACCCCAATATTATCTTTGTATGTCTCCTCCTGACAGCACATCATCATACACTGCTCTGCTGCCTCCGATAAACTTAGGTCTTGTTCTTGCGCATACAACGTTGGCGTTACCTATTTTCTTCACTGAGATTCTTACAGGGACAGCAACCTTTTTCAGGTGCATTCCTATTAAAGTATCTCCGATGTCCAAACCTGCATCTGCTTTGATTTCTTCTACAGCTACCGGATTTTTTGCGTTCTGATATACGGTAACGGCAAATGAACCACCTGCATGAAGCTGTGGAACAACATTGCATATTTCTGTTCCCGGCAGAAGTGCATCTTTTTCTACGATAACAGCTCTGTTAAGGTGTTCACAGCACTGTGCAGCAAGGTATATGCCCTTCTCTGCCAGAATAGGGTAAACTCCTTCATAAACAGCCTTTGCCGCATCGATGTCTGAGCCCTTTCCTATGTGCTCACCTTTGATTTCACTTGATGAGCATCCGATAATGAAAATGTCGCCCTCAGATAACTTTGCAACCTTAAGAAGCTCGGTTACTGCCTGGGCTGCCTGATTCTTTATTTCTTCGTAACTCATATTATATATCCCAGCTTTCTAAATACTCCGCCTGTTCCTCAGTAAGAGTATCAATTTCTATTCCCCATGCTGCAAGCTTTCTTCTTGCAACTAAATCGTCGATTTCGCCGCTTACATCAACAACCTTGTTAGGTAAGTTTTTATAGTTTTCCTTTATGTACATTGCTGACAGAGCCTGTACGGCAAAGCTCATATCCATAATCTCAGCAGGATGTCCGTCTGCTGCGGCAATGTTTACCAGTCTGCCTTCTCCGATAACGTTTACGGTTTTTCCGTTTGAAAGCTCGTATCCCATGATATTCCTGCGAGTTTCTCTCTTGGAAACTGCAGCCTTTTCCAGGGCATCCATATCAATTTCGCAGTTAAAGTGTCCTGCGTTTGTAAGAATCGCTCCCTGTTTCATTGTAAGCATGTGTTCAACTGTAATTGTCTTGCAGCAGCCTGTTGCGGATACGAAAATATCTCCCAGAGGTGCTGCCTTTTCCATGGTCATTACGTCAAATCCATCCATTCTGGCTTCAATAGCTTTTACAGGATTGATTTCAGTAACGATAACCTTTGCACCAAGAGCTGCCGCCCTCATTGCAATTCCTCTGCTGCACCATCCGTATCCAGCCACTACAACTGTTTTGGATGCAATTATAAGGTTTGTATTTCTCATGATACTGTCCCATACTGACTGACCTGTTCCGTATCTGTTGTCAAACAGGTGCTTGCAGTCAGCATCGTTAACAGCAACCATAGGGAATTTCAGCACACCTTCTTTTTCCATCGCCTTCAGTCTGATAACACCGGTAGTGGTTTCTTCGCAGCCACCCCATACTTCTTCGGCAAGATCAGGTCTTTCCGTGTGAAGCATTCCAACCAGATCACCACCATCATCGATTATGATATTAGGTTTGTGTTCCAGACACATTTCGATGTGTTTTGAGTATTCCTCCGGTGTGGCACCGTGATATGCAAATACATCCAGTCCTCTGTCTACAAGGGCTGCCGCAACATCATCCTGTGTTGAAAGAATGTTGCTTCCTGTCACTGACATCTTTGCTCCCCCTGCTGCCAGAACTAGACACAGGTATGCGGTTTTTGCTTCAAGATGCACAGACAGGGAAATTTTGATGCCTTCGAAAGGCTTTGTCTTTGAAAATTCCTCCTCCAGACCTCTCAAAAGGGGCATATTGTTGCGGACCCACTGGATTTTCTGATGTCCGGAAGGAGCCAGACTAATATCTCTAATATCGTAACTCATTGTTCCTCCTAAGTCGTGTATGTTAATTAATTGCTATTCTACTGTTACGCTCTTTGCCAGATTCCTAGGTTTGTCGATATCTTCGCCTTTCTCGCGAGCAACATAATACGCAAAGAGTTGCAGCGGCACTACAGTCAGCAGCGGCGATACTTCATCTGTACACTGCGGAATGTAGATTACCTCTGTACTTGATTCTTCAATCTTGGTGTTGCCTTCCTTGGCAACTGATACTACATGAGCCATTCTTGCCTTTACTTCAACGATATTTGACAACATCTTCTCAAACAGTGAATCCTGTGTTGCCAGCGAAATTACAATAGTTTCCGGCTCCATCAGGGCTATGGTTCCGTGCTTCAGCTCACCGGCTGCAATTGCAAAGGAATTGATATATGATATTTCCTTCAGCTTCAGTGAGCCTTCATAAGCTACTGCCGAATCAAGCCCTCTTCCGATGAAGAACACATTAGTTCTGTTGTACAGATATTTTGCCAGATTCTCTATTTCTCCTGCCTTATCGAGAATCTTCTCAATCTTTGCAGGGGTTGCCTTCAGCTCAGACAGAATGCTGTTGTAATACTCATCAGAGATTGTCTCTCTAAGACGACCCATATACAGGGCAATCAGATACATGCATATCAGCTGAGTGGTATATGCCTTTGTGGATGCAACGGCAATTTCCGGTCCTGCCCAGGTATAGAACACATCGTCGGATTCTCTTGCAACAGAGCTTCCTACAACGTTAACGACTGACAGGATTCTTGCACCTTTGCTTTTAGCTTCTCGTAAAGCTGCCAATGTGTCCAGAGTCTCTCCTGACTGGCTGATTGCTATGAACAAAGTCTTGTCGTCAACGAAAGGATCTCTGTATCTGAATTCAGATGCAATGTCAACCTCAACCGGAATTCTAGCCATCTTTTCGATTACATACTTGCCAACCAGACCGGCATGATACGCAGTTCCGCAGGCAACAATGTATACCTTGTTAAAGTTTTCCAGTTCTTCCTTTGTCAGAGAAATTCCGTCCAGGAAAATATTATCATTTTCATCCAGACGTCTTGTAAGAGTCTCCCTTATTGCCTTAGGCTGCTCGTGTATTTCCTTAAGCATGAAGTGCTCATATCCATCTTTTTCAGCATCTTCAAGGCTCCAGTTAACCTGAAGGATGTCTCTTTTTACAGTCTGTCCTTCTTTGTTCTTGATTTCCACTCTGTCAGGTGTACAAATAACCAGCTCATCGTTTTCTATAAGGTAAATCTTATTAAGATACTTAAGTAGTGCCGGAATATCTGAAGCAATAAAATTACATCCCTTTCCCAGACCGGCAATCAAAGGAGCATCCTTTCTGTACGCAATAATCTTATTAGGTTCGTTCTTGGAAATAACTCCAAAGGCGTAAGCGCCTCTCATCATGGAAACAGCCTGATATACAGCTTCTTCCAGGTCTCCCTTGTTTAATACGCTAATGAGCTGAGCAATTACCTCAGAATCCGTTTCCGTCTTGAACACGATACCGTGCTCATCGTTCAGCCATTTTTTCAGATCCATATAGTTTTCAACGATTCCGTTGTGAACTATTGCAATGGACTCATCCTCACTGATGTGAGGATGTGAATTTATATCTGACGGTGCTCCGTGAGTTGCCCATCTTGTATGACCTATTCCTGTATTTCCGTAAAGCTTTTCTCCGGAAATCTCCTGTTCCAGATTAGCAATCTTCCCTTTTTTCTTTCTGACGATTATGCCGTCTTCTGTCTGCAGCGCAATACCTGCTGAATCATAGCCACGGTACTCAAGCTTCTTCAGACCGTCGATTATATAGTCTCTGGCATTGTCACTGCCTACATATCCTACTATTCCACACATCCTCTACCGTCTCCTTATAAATACTTTTCACTGATCATGTCAGCTAATTCCTGTGCCAGCGTCTGTATTTTCTCTACATCTGCACCTTCTATCATTACTCTTACAAGAGGCTCCGTACCGGAAGGTCTGATCAGTACTCTTCCGGAACCTTCCATTTCCTTCTCAACCTGCTCGATGAAATCCTGAATTTCCTTATCCTTCAAATAGTCATTCTTGTTTTCATTTGCCACCTTGGCATTCACAAGAACCTGAGGGAAGATTTCGATTTCATCAGACAGTTCAGATGCTTTCTTGCCTGAGTTCCTTACTGCCTTCACAAACTGCAGAGATGACAAAGTTCCGTCACCTGTGGTGGTATAGTTGAGGAATATAATATGTCCTGACTGTTCTCCGCCAAGAACACATCCTGTTTCTCTCATGGATTCCAGAACATATCTGTCTCCTACTGCGGTAACATCTACATCAGCGCCTATAACTTCATTGATATATTTATGGAAGCCGATGTTACTCATAACGGTTGCGGTTACCTTATTACCCTCCAGCAATCCTTCGTCTTTCAGCATCTTTGCACAGATGCACATTGTCTTATCTCCGTCGATTACACGGCCCTTTTCATCTACTACGATAAGTCTGTCAGCGTCACCGTCATAAGCCAGGCCTAAATCTGCCTGTGTCTTTACTACGGTTTCCTGAAGCTTTTCAGGATGAGTTGAGCCGATATTATCATTTATATTGATTCCATCAGGCTCGCAACCGATTGTAATTACCTCTGCACCAAGCTTTTTGTAAACTGCAGGTGCGGTTTCATATGCCGCTCCGTTTGCACAGTCCAGCACTATTTTCAATCCCTCAAGATTCCCCTCAAAGGTATCAGCCAGGAAATCTATATACAGACCGTGAGCATCGTCCCCTGCATCTAAGCATTTACCTACTGCCTCTCCTGTTCCATGCATTTTTGAATCAATTCCGGCAATTATGATGTCTTCAATCTTCTCTTCAATTTTGTCATCAAGCTTGAAGCCTTCACCGTTAAAAAACTTTATTCCGTTGTATTCATAAGGGTTATGAGACGCTGAAATTACAACCCCTGCATCTGCACCGTAACGTTTTACAAGGTATGCAATTGCAGGTGTTGGAATCACGCCAACCTTGATTACATGACCTCCTACGGCAAGAATTCCCGCCGTTAGTGCATTTTCCAGCATGTCTCCTGACAATCTTGTGTCCTTACCTATTACAAACACAGGTCTGCTTCCGCCTTTGCTCAAAACAGCAGCACCGGCCTTTCCAAGATTAAATGCCAGTTCCGGAGTAAGCTCCTTGTTTGCAATACCTCTTACCCCATCTGTTCCAAATAGTCTGCCCATTTTTTTCCACCTTTCTTTTAATCGTTAACGCTGTTGTCCTTCTCTTTATCGTCCTGATTATTTCCCTCGTTAACCTGGCTATCGCTTTGCTTCTTCTCAATCTGCACTCCGATAACCTTAGGCGAGATTTCCATATTTCCGTATTCTTTATCACATTCTACCGTTATTCCTACGTTCCTTTTTCCGACTTTTGCCCGGCTTAAATCCACAAGAAGCTTAAAGTCGTCATTGCCTAACCCATTTATGATAGAGGTTTTGCCCGTAACGGTTATCTTAATCACGGTATTGCTGAGTGTAGCCGTTAATTCATCATCCAGTCCGATTATGGAAACATCCTCATCGCTGTACTCAAAAGTTCGTGTTCCCTTTTCTTCCACCATGACCTCAACAATCAGCTTGTTCTTTTCACTCTCGACAACCTCAACACCATCAGGCAATTTCAAAGTAAGAGCAAGCCTCTTACTGGTAAACACATTGGTAAGATCAACCGGCTGGCTTTCCACATATTCCAGGTTTTCCAAAGCCTCGGCACTTCCCTTTACCGTTACCTGCTCCGGAACAGTATAGGTTCTTCCCTGGACGTCTCCATCTGTATTGATGATATCAGCGTGGATTGCCACCGTCTTCACCTTTGCCGTTTCCGCCGACACCTTTACTTCCTTCATCAACAGTTCTATGTGCTGAACTTCCTTTCCGGATTTATCTACAGCTTTAAGCTCAACATCGAATTCTTTCGGCGACTTACCTACAGCCTTGGAGTCAATGGTCGCTGAGGCATATGCTACAGAGTCGACTATGGATTTCGCTCCTCTTGCGGTAACGGTGTCAAAGTTTACAGACAGAGTTATTGGCTCTTCCTCGTCTTCGTCAACTCCCGAGTAGTGAACCTGAACAGGTATCTCCCTGGAAACCAGATCTTCAACATAAACCTCAACTTTTACAGCACTGCTGCTCTCATATTCAATATAGTTTGGTGTTTTGATATTAATCTTAAGCTGATTTTCACCCTTGACAGCTTCGCTCAGGTCAACAAAAGCCGTAATGTCTTCGGTCTTCAGTTTATTAATTCTGTTTCTGCTTCCCTTAACCGTTACATTCACAGTTTCTCTGTCAATACTGCTTACGGCAAGGTCGTATTTTTCAAGAGCTTCCTCTTGAACGAATTCTATCGGTATGTTCTCGTAGGTTACTTCTATGGTTGGATTAGTCTCAGCTATGACATAACCCCATAGACACACCGCAATGATAAAAGACAGAATCAGATTGTATTTTTTATTCTTTAGCATTCTTGTTTCTGCCTCCTCCTATTATATTGCCGAAGATTCGGGAAATTGCATTTCCGTCTTCATCCTCATCACTCAGATAAAACTGGAGCAGAATCTTTTCAATTCTCTTTGCATCCAGGAATCTGGTCAGCTTTCCGTCTTCAGCCATGGAAATAACGCCGGTCTCTTCGCTGACGATAATCGCTATGGCGTCTGAATTCTCGGTAATGCCGATTCCTGCTCTGTGTCTGGTTCCCAGTTCTTTGTTCAGCTTCTTGTTAGATGTCAGAGGTAAAACACATCCTGCAGCATATAGCTTATCTCCACGTATTATAGCTGCTCCATCATGAAGAGGTGCTCCCTCATAGAAAACATTACCTATCATCTCAGCAGAAATCCTTGCGTCTATTACAGTTCCGGTTTCAATAATATCGGACAATGCAGTTTCTCTCTCCAGTACTATTAGGGCACCTGTATGTGTACCTGAAAGGGTGGAAACTGCCCTTACAAATTCATCAGTAATATCCTTGGCTTTCTGTTTGTCAATCTTCACATACTGTTTCTTTACCAGCTTGGTTCGTCCAACGTATTCAAGAGCTCTTCTGAGTTCAGGCTGAAATACAACTACCAGCGCAATGGCACCGATGGTCATGGCTCGCTCAAGTATCCAATTCAGCGTGTACAGGTTGAAGAGATCTGAAAGCAGAAATGCCACAACCAAAACAAGCAGGCCCTTAATCAGTTGTTCAGCCCTGCTTTCCTTAATAAATCCCAGCAATTTGTAGCATATAAATGTTACAGCCAGAATGTCAAATGCATCAGTTATTCTAATGTTAGAAAATATATTATCGATGAAAATTTGCATAGTAATTCCCCTTAAAACATCTTCTTTATATTTTACATTAACAGCATGTTTTTTTCAAGGAGTGATTATGTCCGAAATATGTCATTTTACACAAACAAGTGAACAAAAACGAGCTGCGTCTGCAGCTCGTCTAACAACATATTCAATTAATAGGTAGTCTCCAGCAGTCCGTAGTTTCCGTCCTTTCTGCTGTATACAACCTTCACAGAGTCAGTTTCCATGTCAAGGAACACGAAGAAATCATGACCTATCATTTCCATCTGAATGATAGCGTCCTCTACTTCCATAGGCTGAAGTTCAAACTTCTTGGTTTTCACAATTTTAACTTCTTCTACTTCCTCTTCTGCGTCTTCTGCCTCAGGTATGTTTTCAAATTTCAAGGACTTGTTGTCGTTATATCTCTTCTGTAGCTTGCCCTTGTACTTAGCCATCTGATGTGACAGTTTATCAACTGCCTTGTCAATTCCTTCGTATACATCTGCGGCAACTTCTTCGGCTCTGAAAACAGTACCCTTGGTGTTAATGGTTACCTCAATCTTGTCCTTATTTCTCTGCTGAGATAACACAACGTTAACGATGATGTCATCTGAAAAATACTTGCCCAGTTTCTCAAACTTCTTGTCCAAAGTATCCTCTAAGCGTTTGTAAGTGGTGAAGTTCTTACCTGTAATGTTGATCTTCATATGATGACCTCCTTGTACACATGAGCTGTAACGCTCACTTATTTTATGAGTTAATTATAACATCATATGAGCCTCTTGTCACACCCTTTTTCTGTATATTGTGTATACATTAAACAGAGGGCAGTCTGCAGTTGTCTGGCTGACCTGGTCTTTGCCCCCACACTTGCCTTTACCGGGATTTTCCCGAGGACTTACTTCTAAGCTACGCCATGATCACTGCCGCCTTGCGGATCAGCTTACGTGGATCCCTTTGCCCGTAACTGGCTTGGATTTTCAACCACAGACCCAGACAACTGCAGGCTGCCCTGCAATTTAAAATGTTCTGTTATGCATATTCAGTTATATCAGTATTTTGCCGCAAAGGCAAGAAAGACAATATCCTGCGGCTCAGCCTCAGACAGCACCCCGGCACATTCCCTGGCAGTGCTTCCTGTAGTATAGAAATCGTCTATCAGCAGAATTCTCTTTCCTTGCAGCATTTTAACATATTTTTCGTTTATTTTAAACTTCCCCCGTACATTTTCTGCACGTTCTGTAGGCGAAAGCCCTCTCATGGGCCTGGTGTGTTCTCCTCGTATCAGTCCATGAGCAACACACTCTGTTCCCAGTTCTTTTCCCATATATTTTCCCATAAGAGCTGCCTGATTGAAACCCCTGGCTTTCTCCTTTTCCTCATGCATAGGCACGGGAACTATAACATCAAAATCCATTCCTGTCAGCTTAATCCTGTCAGCCATCATTCTTCCCAGATCCCTGGCGATGTACCTTTTTCCATTGTATTTCAGTGAAAAAATCAGTGTTCTCTCATAAATCCCGTATTCCGCGCATCTGAACATTTTCAGCCCATCGACCTCTCTTGGCGATTCTGTATCCCATTTGATATGTGTAATGCAGTGATCGCAAAGGTTGTATGTTCTGGTCTCATCTATCAGATTGCCACAGCAAATACAGTAAAGAGACGGTGGATACACCAGGTTCCACACTTTGTTTATGTCTAATCCCATTTCTTCTATAACCCCATCATTGAAACAAGTCTGTATTTCAGTCCGGAATATCGCATGGATATTCTGTTGTTATCTATCATCGCGTTCATTCTTCCTTCAGAACCAACAAGCACAACCACGTTTTTCCCCCTTGTCACCGCAGTATACAGCAGATTTCTCGTTGCCAAAACCGGTGGGAACCAGGACACAGGCATTACAACTATTGGGAATTCGCTTCCCTGACTCTTATGTACAGTTACGGCATATGCAAGCTCAAGTTCATCCAGCTGGGAGAATTCATAGGTTACAACCCTGTCTTCATCAAAGACAACAGTCATCTGATTATACTCTTTATCAATACTCTCGATAAAACCTACATCTCCGTTAAAAATACCCTCTCCCTCGTTGAAATCTCTCCGGCTTCTCCATCCGATTGCGTAATTGTTTCTGATCTGCATTACCTTATCGCCTTCCCGGAAGATTTTATCTCCGAATTTTCTCTCCTCAAGATCCTCACGAGGCGGATTCAAGGCCTGCTGTAACGCCTTGTTTAGAGAAAGACTCCCAAGTATTCCCTTTTTTACCGGAGTCAGAACCTGAATATCCCTCACAGAATCCATATCCATATAGTATGCAGGTAACCGCTTAGTGACAAGATCAACTATAAGTTCCTCCATCTGCTTCTCGTTACGACGCTCCATGAAAAAGAAATCCTTCTCCTTCTCATTGAGAAAAGGTCTTTCTCCCTGATTTATTCTGTGTGCATTAACCACAATCATGCTTTCCTCTGCCTGTCGGAAGATTTCCTTCAGCATAACGGTATGTATATATTCGCTTTCTATAATATCACGGAGAACATTCCCCGCACCCACTGACGGAAGCTGATCCACATCACCTACAAGAATCAGCCTTGTCCCCGGCTTTATTGCATCTGTCAGTCCCTCCATCAGCATTAAATCCAGCATGGATGCCTCATCTACAATTACCGCATCGTAATCCAGCTGATTTTCCGAGTTCTTGCCAAATCTCATGTTGTCCTCATCCTCATCATAATAGTACTCCAGAAGACGATGTACTGTGTAGGCCGGCCTGCCGCTGGTCTCAGTTATTCTCTTTGCTGCTCTTCCCGTAGGTGCACATATTGCAACTTTAAGCTCACTGCTTTCGAGAATATTGATTATGGTGTTGATAATCGTAGTTTTTCCTGTTCCGGGACCGCCTGTGATTACTGAAATATTTCTTGCCAGGGAACTTCTTACAGCCTCAATCTGTGCTGCTGAAAGTGAGATTCCGGTCTGTCTCTCAGTTATTCTGATCATGCTGTCTATGTCAGCCGTCAAAGTCCTCAGATGAGAGTTCTCAATTATCATAAGATTCTTGCATACCGTCTGCTCTGCAAAATAGTAGGAGTAAAGATATACCACCGGACGGTTTTCTATGGTTTCTACCCTTACTTCTCCCTCAAAGGCCATTTCCACAAGATTCTCCTGTACCAGACTTATGGAAACCTGAAGGAGCTCTCCAACTCTTTCGCACAGTTCCTGCTGAGGCACATATGTGCTTCCTTCCCCGGCGTAATATGTAAGTCCGTATTTGATACCACTCTTTATTCTAAAAGGACTCTCGCTTTCAAAGCCCATTTTGGCAGCTATTGCATCAGCTTTTTTAAACCCTATTCCGTACACCTCTGAAGTAAGTCTGTAAGGATTCTCCTTAATCAGCTCAGTAGCATCAGCACCGTAAATCCGGTATAGTTTCAGTGCATATTCAGCTGAAATCCCATATTTTTGGAAGAACATTGACACGTTGGCGAACTCTCTGTGCGCCCCGTAGCTTTCTGCAATCATTGCAGCCTTCTTCGGACCGATACCGCTTATCCGGCACAGCTTTTCAGGCTCCTCTTCAAGAACCCTCAGTGTATCCTCTCCAAAAGCTCCAACTATCGCCGCAGCTGTTTTAGGTCCGATTCCTTTGATTATTTCAGACGCCAAAAAGCCTTCAATACCTGTAATACCCGTAGGCAGCACCTCTTCAAATTCAGAAAAGGCAAACTGTTCCCCGTAGGTAGGATGGTTTTTGAAGGTTCCTCTTAATCTGTATGATGTTCCTTTGACACAGGAAGGGAGGCAGCCGACTACGGTAAAGATTTCATCGTCTGTCTCCATTACACCGATAGTGTATCCGTTAACTTCGTTGTAGTATACTATTTCTGTTAGTACTCCCTGTTTTTCTTCCATACGCTGCTAATCCCTTAATCCATTTTGTATTATCTAATCCATTTTACATATCTTGTCAGAGCTGCAAATTTATTTCTGTTAAACTTCTTTGCTGCCTTAAGCAATACATCTCTCTTGTTGTCTGACGGCTTGTAGTGAACTACAGAGGTTACATAACCAAGAAGCTGTCTTGCTCTTTCCGGAGTCTTCGCTATGCCTGCTTCCAGCAAATCGTTTTCGTCAATTACAAGATCCTCGATGAATACAGGTTCATTATTGCTTTCGATAGTCTTCATGTAGTAGTTTCTTGCTTCTATTTTCAGAGAAGGCTGATCGTATACGATTCTCTGTGCCTTTGACAGATTATGCAGGTAGTTATACTCCTCCATTCCGAACTCAGAAAGGAATCTCTTAAACTGAACAGGATCGTTAAGGAAGTATATCTTGTAGATGTTTATTACAGCATCTCTCAAATACTGTCTGGTCTTTTCATCAAAGTTCATACGATCGATTGCGGCAAATGCTCTCTTCTTTCCGATTACGGTGTAAAGAAGTCCCAGTCTTCTAAGTCTTACAGGATGCGTATTATCGATATTGTCACAGAGCATTGCGAATTCCTTCAATTCCGTTCTGGTCATGCTCTTTGTGACCTTTTCGCCGTAAATAACTGACATCAGTCCGCTTTCAGCCATAATTGACAGACCTTTTCCTGCATTATCACTGATGAGTATTCTTTCAAGGCGTGTTCTGATAGGGGCAATATCGTAATCAACCAGCAGTCTCCAGTTTTCTGAAATTCCATCGAACACTTCCTTATGTAAATCATAGCCCATCTCAGCTGCCAGTCTCACAGCGTCCAGCATCTTAATCGGATCTGCGGTAAATAATTCTCCGGCAGGTCCGATGGTCTTTACGATTTTCTTTTTCATATCCTCTCTGCCTTCGAAAGGATCTATGAAGCCTCTGTCAGGGTTTTCAGCTATGGCATCTATTGTGAAGCCGCGTGCCTTCAGTTCTGTTTCCACATCAGATGAAATAGCTTTTATGTCCAGTGTTGAGCCATCTTCATCATTAAGGGAGAAGTCCACTCTCAGAGTATCCTTGGCCTTTCCGATGAGATTTCCTTCAGGATACAGTTCCTGAAGCTTTTCAGGTGATGTAATCGCAACAAAATCCCAGTCATAGGTGCGAACTCCGTTTATTCCCATTCTTACACAGTCTCCTACGGAGTAAGTTTCAATACCTGACTGTTCCAGCTTATGCAGTACATCCAATACATCCTTATTATACTTAATCATCTCTATTCCTCCTTACCTTTCTGCAGGCTTATATATTCTTCTGTTATCAAGTACCCAGATTCTATCTGAGAAGCTTCCAGGTTCTACACCCTTCAGAGCTTCCTCCATATCAAACATTCTTGCATCCAGAATGTCCAGGTAGTGAAGCACCTCTGCCTCAGGAAACAGCGGTTTCTTAGGGCTTCCGTATTCAGGCTCATAGTGGTGAGACAGTATCATATGCTCCAGCATTACAGCCTTTTCCCGGCTGAAACCCAGCTCCCGGGTCTCTCTGTCGAGAAAGCTGATTCCCTGAACAATATGTCCCAGCATTTGTCCCTCAAATGAATATCCCGGAGAAATGCCGAATTCGTTGGATTCTATTTCGTTTAATTTCTCAATATCGTGGAGAACAACGCCTGCTGATACCAGATCTCTGTTCAAAAATGTGTATATTCGGCAAACTGACAAGCCGGTCATCAGCATTCTCTTCATGTGATACAGAAGACCTGCAAACTCCGCATGATGATTTTTGGATGCAGCAGGATAGTACATCAGCTTGTCTCTGTTGTCATCAAGCACCTTGGTACAAAGTCTTTTCAGATCCTCATCCTCCATTTCCTCCGCAATGCCGTAAATATATGCGAACATATCCTCCGGTTTTTCCGGTGCGGCTTTAATGAAATCCTCCAAGTCTATGGGATCTTCTTCATTAGCTCTTCTTATTCTGGCAATTCTCAGCTGTGTCTGACCCTGCCAGTCTGTAACCTGGGCTTTAACTTTGATGATTTCGCCTTCTTTGATACCGGCTAGATCGTCAGCCTCTGCATCAGCAATATCCCATTTCTTGGAGTTTACTTCTCCGGTTTTATCTCCAAGCAAAACGTCAAAATACTGCTTCTTGTTGGCACCGACTTTGATGCCTGCGCTTTTCACCATAAAGAAATCTACAACTTCAGAATAATCCTTCAGATTCTCAACAAAAAACTGTTTCATTATCTCTCCTCATAAAAAAATAACTATACTTTATTGTATAACATTTTTACAAAAAAGTATAGTTATAATGTTGTCGTGGTTTGTATTATTCTGTCTCCGTCTCTGTCGAAACTTCTGCCGGAGCTTCCCCTTTACTCAAAGTGACGCATGCCTTAAACAGGTCTCCGTCGATTTTGAGTTCCAGCTTGCCGTCCATCAGTTCTGTCAGATCCTTTGCGATTGCAAGTCCAAGTCCGCTGCCTTCAGTGTTTCTTGATTCATCTCCCCGCTTGAATCTCTCCATAAGCTCATCTGCGGAAATGTTAAGCTGAGCCTCGCTCATATTCTTAACCTCCAGAGTCAGACAGTCGCCCTTTTCTACAATGTCGATATATACTCGGCTGTTTGCCAGTGCGTATTTACCTGCATTAACGAACAGGTTCTCCATCACCCTCCATAAAAGCTGTCCGTCAGCTTTTACATATGCGCTGTCAGCTTTGTTAGTGAATATTACCGAAAGCCCTCTGGAGGTAAATCTTTCTTCAGTTTCAGCCAGTGCCTGATTGACCATGGAAACCATCTCAATCTGCTGCATGTTCACAGAGATTGCACCGCTGCTGGCCTTTGCCGCATCGAAGAGATCCTCTGTAAGCTTTTTCAAACGAAGAGTTTTCTCCTGTACAATATCCAGGTATTCCGGCGCATTAGGACTGTCAAGACCTTCTCTCTTCATCAGATCAACATATGAAATCATAGATGTGAGAGGAGTCTTCAGATCGTGAGAAACATTGGAAATAAGCTCAGTTTTCATTCTGACACTCTTATTCTCGTTCTCTACGGCAATTCCTGTTGCACTTGAAATTTCGTTTACATCCATTGCCAGCCTATCCAGCTCTCCATCACCCTCGATTGGAATTTTATATTCCAGGTTTCCATTTTTCAGCTCATTTATTCCCTGTTTTACACGTTTGTATTTTTTCAGCCATCTTGGGACGACTGCACAAATCAGAATAAGTACCGGTATGAAGCCTAACCAGGATGCAGAGAGCAAAGCACCCAGAATGCATGCCCCCATTACCTTTAAGGTTGTATTGTCACTGGCTCTGAAAGCACCCACCAGTATACTGATAATTCTTCCTATAACTGTATGATTCCAGAACCGGCCTGCCTTTATCCTCTTGAAAATAGATAATATGCAGACAAGGCCTACTGCAAAGGATAAGGCTGTTCCTATAAAGGATCCGATTACTAGTATCGGAACCGGAATAAAGGTCTCATCCAGATTGCTGACATGGAACCATAGCATATCAGCGTCCTCGGCCTTAACAGACGACCTCAGAGAGTCAACAAGTACTTTGTACGGATCCGAATACGGAATCAGTTCCTCTGCAAAGAATACTGTAAGGCCCACCAGTGCCGTTACGGCAAGTGTCCCCAGACAGAGCTGGAATTCAACAAACCATCTGTCAAACCGGTTAAGATTAATCTTTCCTTCATCGTCTCGGAAACCTACAAACACAACAGCTGCAATGAGAGAAATCAATGCAATGAGCAGTGACGATCCTCCAAGCATCCATAGTTTGCCCATGTATTCGCTTATTCCCGGATTCCCTGCCAGATATTTCCCCGGCATCTGCCATATCAGATCATAACCGCTTAGCAGAGCTATGGCAAGTATTAATGTCATGGATGAAGCCGCGACGCATATGGCTCCGCTTATAAAGCAGAAGGTCTTACGGCTTGTTCCGTTAGATTTTTTCAATTTTGTATCCAATTCCCCACACCACCTTCAAATATTTTGGATTTTTTGG
>JAQXLM010000178.1 GCA_029012125.1 Eubacteriaceae bacterium
ATCACAGTACACATTGAAAATGCTGCATATTTTATCGTTTGCTTTGTATTCCCGTACTATTTCGTGATTAGTATCAAAGAAAGTAACCGGCACGTCACACAATTCCGAAAATGCTTCAACTGACTGATTCAGGTATTCAGACAAGCAGTCATTTTCAGGAACATCTGAGCTGGGTATAACAAAATTCTTCATAATGTATTTTCTCCTGATAGAACTATATTTGCATTAAAGTAAAAATAATACTAAAACGATTATAGCACAGGGTGCAAATCAATACAAGAATAGGCATTAAATATTTTTATCTAAGACAAAAAAGTGTATTTTTTTTGGTATAACAAAAATATTGCCAAAATATCCAAAAAGTTCAATATACCGGCAAATATGGTAAGAGTAGAATTAAGATAAGAAAAAATGAAAAGTGAGTCCAATCACTAAAAGGAAATTATGGAGGGATTTTAAAATGACTAAGGACGCAATTCTAGAAATGGCAAAACAATCAATCATCGAAGCTGATGAAGATATGGCTATGGAAGCGTTAGAAAACGCTGAAGCAGAAGGTGTAGATCTTGTAGAACTGTTAAGCAACGGATACAGTGCAGGTATGAAGGAATTAGGAGACTTATTCGGAATGGGAGAAATCTTCCTGCCTGAACTTATTTTCGCTACAGAAGTAATGAAGGCTGCAAGTGCTGAAATCGAAGGCAAGATGGATATGTCAGAAGTTCAGGCTGCAGGTACACTTGTAATCGGTACTGTAGAAGGTGACGTACACGATATCGGTAAAGGAATCGTTGCTTCCCTGGTTAAGACAAACGGAATCGAAGTTATCGACTTAGGAAGAGAAGTTCCTGCACAGAATTTCGTAGACGCAGCTATCGAACATAACGCTCAGTTCGTAGGAAGCTCAGCATTACTTACAACTACTATGACAGTTCAGAAGGACATCGAAGACGCTCTGACTGAAGCAGGTATCAGAGATAAGGTTAAGACAATGGTAGGTGGAGCTCCTGTAACTAACCGTTGGGCTGAAAAGATCGGTGCAGATGCATACTGCGAAGACGCTTCCGATACAGTAAACTTCATCCTTGACTGGATTGAAAAATTATAATCTGACATAGTTATTGATCAATTAATTTTAAGTTTATATTTCGGAGGAAAAAATGGGCAAGAAATTTATACATGAGACAGATATCACAGGATATAACATCCTGTCTAACTCTGATCTGGATGCCCTTCACGAAGCCACTTTACAGCTAATGGAAGACTACGGCCTGCAGATGCATGGTAAAGAAGCGTTGGACATTCTAGCTGGAGCCGGATGTGAAGTTGACTACGAAAATGACAGAGTTAAATTCCCAAGAAACCTGGTAAACGAAGCAATTGAACTTTGCCCTGCTGAATTCACATTATGTGGTAGAGATCCTAAGAACGATACTCTAATCGGCGGCAAGAAAGTTGCTTACAAGAACTTTGGTACAGGAGTATTCATCTTTGACCCTTATACAGGAGAACTTAGAGAATCAACCAAGGAAGACTTAGGAAATGTTGCAAGATTTATCGATGCAATTCCTGAAATTGACGTTTTCTCAATCGCTGTTACAGCAGGAGACGTTAACCAGAAGGTAAGATCACTTCATGAAGCAGAGGTTGTATTTAACAACTTAACCAAGAACTTTGCTCATGACCTTGAAGGTGTTAAGAATACTCAGAGATTTATTGATATGGCAGCTACTATCCAGGGTGGATATGATAAGCTGAGAGAAAGACCAATCGTTGCTATGGGCGCATGCCCTAACAGCCCACTGGAAATCAATGAGAATGAAACAAGCATTATCATCCTTTCTGCTAGACACGGTCTTCCAATCGATATTCTATCAATGGGTCTTTGCGGTGCAACTACTCCTGCTACAATCGCAGGTACTCTGGTTTGCACAAACGCAGAAATCCTGGGCGGAATCGTGCTTGCACAGCTGGTAAACCCAGGCAACCCTATTTTATATGGTTCATCAACAACTATCATGGATATGAAGACTGCACAGTCACCTGTAGGCGCTCCTGAACATGCAATGTGCTCAGCAGCAGTTGGACAATTAGGACATTATTACGGAATACCTACTAATGTAGGCGGCACTTAGGCAGACAGTAAATGTTTCGACGTTCAGCTAGGTCATGAAAAGACTATGACCAATATGTTACCTGCTTTAACAGGAAGTAACGTAATCTACGGCATGGGCATGATGGAAATGGGTATGACAATGAGCTATGAGCAGTTGCTAGCCGATGCGGAAATCGTGAGAATGACGAGGAGAATTCTTCAGGGTATCCCAGTAAACGACGACACAATGGCTCTGGAAGTAATTAAGAAGGTAGGACCTGCTAACAATTACTTAGCACAGAAGCATACAAGAAAATACATGAGACAGGAACTGTCTACAACCCAGTATATCGATCGTACTCAGAGAGAGACATGGGAAAAGAAGGGCGCAATGACAATGACAGAAGCTACAAGAGCTAAAGCCATTGACATATTAGAAAACTACGAGGTAACTCCACTACCTGACGACGTTAAGAAGAGGATTCATGACATCGTTGTGGAAGGTGAAGAAGAAGCTGAAGAGTTAGCTAAGTTTGAAGCTAAGAAAAAATAAAATCTCAGGAGAGGATGGAAACAGATATGAGCGAAGCTAAGAAATTCTTTACTCGTATGGGCGATGGTTCTCCGGTTTACATGACAGAGGAAGAAATCAGAGCCGACATTCAGGAAGGAATGCAGGACGCAGTAAAGAGAGGAAAAATCGATCCGCTTCCAGACGAAGACATCGAAAAGCTGTATGAAATCATTACTATGAATGGTAACATCGTAGGTGTTGAACCTGGAATGGAAATCGTTACTTCTAACGACTCCGGATCAGACAAAATAAGCACAAAGTGCGGAATCTCAACTTCAAGAGACCTGAACGCACTGATTCATGAAAGAGTGTTAGGAGCTGACTCCGTGGATATCGGATACAGTGACTATAACTACAAGACAGTTAAAGGCGTAGCAAAGAGAGAAGCTACAGTATTAAAGCAGGCTCTGACAAAGGCTACAATGCCATTATTCTACGGTGCAATGCCTAACCTTGGTTTCTACACTAAGCCTGATGGCCCTGTAGACAACTGGGCGGTATTACTTCCTGAAGGAAAGATTAAGGAAGCAATGGCAGCACAGGAAGAAGCAGTAGATCACGCAGTAAGAGATATCGTTTATGTTGCAGAACAGATGAACGATGTTGGAGCTGACGGATTCATGCTTGATACTTCCGGAGCAGCAGGAGACGCTGACCTTCTGGTAGCACTTAAGTCCTGTGAAATCATCAGAGAAAAATTCCCTGATATGCCGGTTGAAATCGGTATGGCCGGTGAATTCGTACTAGGAATGCACGGTAAGTTAAAATACAACGGAACAAGACTTGCAGGTCTTTACCCTCATAAGCAGGTAAAGGTTGTCGAAGAAGCAGGCGCAAGCATCTTCGGTGCAGTAATTAACACAAACTGCAACAAGTCATTCCCTTGGAACATAGCACGTGTATGTACATTCATCAAAGCTTGTACAGACGTTGCAAACATTCCGGTACATGCTAATGCAGGTATGGGTGTTTGCGGTATCCCAATGGTAGAAAATCTTCCTTCCGATGTAGT
>JAQXLM010000179.1 GCA_029012125.1 Eubacteriaceae bacterium
ATCAATTCTGCCATCTATAATAGCGCTGAGAAATTTAAATCCCTCAATTGAAAACTGGTTTATTTTTATTTCCGGATATCGCTCTCTGAATGAACGAAAGGTGTCATTCCAGACATAAGGGCTTAGAATACCAAGATTGATGCTTTTTTCGTCTTCATCTCTCATAAGTTTAATCTGTCTGCGACCATTTTCCATTGCAAAAAAGGCCTGCTGAATATAATCTTTATATACTTGACCATATTCAGACAATTCAAGATTTCTGCCTTTGCGAACAAACAGAGGGGCACCCAGCTCTTTTTCAAGTTTTTTAATCGTTGAACTGAGAGATGGCTGGGAGATATTCAGCTTTTCAGCTGTTTTGGATACGTGTTGAGTCTCACATAGTTCTAAGAAATATTTCAGTTGAAGAAGTTCCATACCTTAACGCCTTATTTATAAATTTAAATTTATGAATATATAGATAATTATATATTAGATTTAATAATAAATCAATGCTAAAATTAGCACAAAAGAAACCATCAGCAAAAGATGATTCGGAAAGGAGAACTAATGGGAAGCAAAACGATTCGTATTGGAGTGGATGTAGGCGGCACCAATACAGATATATGCGCCATAGATGAAAAAAGCGGAGAGCTTATGGTGTATAAACTGCCATCGTCCCTTTATGACCAGTCTGAGGCGGTTGTATCAGGTGTGAAGGTAATAGCGGAAGAAAATGGTTTTGCAGGAGGAGATATAAGCAGGTTTATGCATGGCACAACGGTTGCTACAAACGCAATTCTTGAGGGGAGAGGTGCTAAAACCGCGCTTATAACAACAGGCGGGTTCAGAGATCTGCTTGAGATCGGCAGACAAAAAAGACCGGATTTGTACAACCTGCAGGCAGATAAGGTTAAAACACTTGTTTCACGGGATTGCAGATTTGAAGTTAGTGAGAGAACAGACTATAAAGGTAATATTGTTCGGGAGCTCAAGGAGGAAGAACTTCTGCCGATTGTTGAAGCCATGAGGGAAAACCAGGTTAAAGCTGTTGCAGTCATGTTGCTTAATGCATACCTGAACCCTGACAATGAGCAATCGATAAAGGCAATTATAGAAGAAAAATGTCCAGACGTTTTCCTTACGATATCCAGCGATTTGTCAAAGCAGTTCAGAGAATATGAGCGCCTTTGCGGCACTGTTATAAATTCTTTCGTCGGACCTGAAGTACGAAAGTATATGAACAACCTTAAAAGCACATTAAAATCCATAGGAATAGAAAATACTTATATTAATCATTCCAACGGAGGTCTGATGTCCATTGACGAGTCAATGAAGTATCCTGTCAAGACTGCTTTATCAGGTCCTGCTGCCGGAGTAGTAGGGGCACAGTATATCACAGATTTGATTGAAGAAAAAGATCTGATAACTGTGGATATAGGAGGGACAAGCACAGATATTAGTCTGGTGGTAAATGGAAGATTTGAGGCTTCAGATGAAAAAACCATAAGCGGATATCCGGTTAGAATTCCATCAATAGATATATCGACTATTGGTGCCGGAGGGGGAAGTATAGCATGGATTGACAGCGGTGGGATACTCAAGGTAGGCCCACAGAGCGCAGGTGCAAGTCCGGGGCCGGCATGCTATAAGCGTGGAGGTGAAGAAGCGACAATAACCGACGCACGTGTAGTCTTAGGACACCTTAACAATGAGGTTCTGTTGGGAGGAAGACTTCCTATAAATGCAGAATTATCTAAAGCAGCAGTGAAACGACTAGCTGACAGGATACATATGGATGTGATGGAGACAGCAAGAGGAATAATTTCTGTCAGCAATTCAAATATCATTAAAGAAATCAAAAATGTAACAGTTGCTAAAGGATACAATCCAAGTGAATTCTGTCTTGTTGCATTTGGCGGATCAGGCCCGCTTCATGCGGCTGAACTCATCGATGAAATGATGATAAAGAAAGCGCTCATTCCTAAAACTCCGGGACTATTGGCAGCATACGGACTTCTTACAGAAAACATGAGAAGAGATTTTGTGCAGACAAATGTAATGGAAGTGAACGACCAATGTCACAACGTCTTGGAGAAACAGTTCAACCTCCTGGAACGTGAGGCCGACATGTGGTTTGACGAAGAAAAAATAGATTCTGAAAAGCGCAGCAGAGAATACTTCCTTGATATGAGATACAAGGGACAGAATCATGAAATAAGAGTACCAATTGATAAAACTATAATTTCGTCTGCCGATAAAATCAGAGAAGAATTCACAATAGCATATGAGAGACTCTACTCATTCAGTTCGGATGATGTAGTACAGATTGTAAACTTTGGGTTATCTGCAATTGGAGATATAGTATATCCGGTTATTAATGAGGATGAATACGATGGTGAAGATTCATCAAAGGCACTTATTGGAACACGCAGAGTGTACGAAGGGAATGGTGAATATTCTGATTATGGTCTGTATGACAGAGAAAAACTAAGAAATGGCAACATAATCTATGGGCCTGCAATTGTGGAGCAGATGGATAGTACGACGATAATCCTCGGAGGTCAGAAGGCCACAGTGGATAAGTACCTGAATATGATGATTGAGAGAGTATAGGAGGTGGGGCAGTTGAAAGAGATAAATTCCATAACACTTGAGATTGTGGCAAACAGCATTACTTCTATAGCTGAACAGATGGGTGTGATACTGTCTAAAACCGGATATAGCACCAACATAAAAGAAAGAAAGGATCTTTCTGTTGCTGTATTTGATCGTAACGGAAAACTCCTGTCTCTCGCCCAGCATATTCCTCTGCACTTCAGTTCACTGTCAGGTGCAGTAGAAGTGCTGACACAAAAATATAACGTTGAAGATATTCATGACGGTGACATATTTATTGCAAATGATCCGTATAGCGGAGGTGGCTCACATCTTCCTGACATAGTGCTTCTTAAACCTGTTTTTTACAATGGAGAGCTTGTTGCATTTATGGTGAATACAGGACATCATGCGGACAAGAGTAGAAAAGGGACGACTATTTATGATGAGGGCCTCAGAATTCCTGTGGTTAAGCTGTATGACAGGGGCACTCTGGTAAAGGATGTAATGGATTTAATCATGCTTAATTTCCAGATGAAGTATGAACGTCATGGGGACCTGAATGCACAGATTATAACGAATCAGTATGGTTCTGATAAGCTTATTGAGCTGATAGATAAAATCGGAATCGACACATACAATGAGTTCTGTATAAAATGGCTTGAGTATGGAGAAAGAAAAGCAAGACTTGCTATAGCGGAATTGCCGGACGGCGAGTACTGTTTTGAAGATTACCTAGATGATGATGGTGCAGGGAATAAGAATTTACTTATAAAGACCAAGATTGTGATAAAAGGAGATGACATTACATTTGACTTTACCGGTACATGCCGCCAGGTAAGCGGCCCTTATAACTGCGTACCTTGTGCTCTCAAAGCGACTGTATACTATTCCATGATGTCTATTCTTGATAACACAATACCAGCAAATTCGGGATTTTTTGAAAGTATAAATATTGTCGCAGAATCAGGAAGTCTTGTATGGGCTACGGAACCGGCTCCTACGGGGGATCGTGAAACAACAGCACAGAGGATAGCAGACGTGATTTTTGGAGCCTTTTCAAAAATGAATCCGGAGAAGGTGGTAGCTGCAGGTAATGGTGCAATGAGCTTTTTCTCTTTTGCAGGGACAGATGAACGCAGCGGACAGCCGTATATCTATGTGGAGACAATCGGAGGCGGCTCAGGTGCCAGATATAACAAAGACGGTCTGGATGCAGTGCATGTACATATGACAAACACATCCAATCTTCCGGTTGAGGCATTGGAAATGGAATATCCCCTGATGGTTGAAAAATACGCACTTTCAGAGAACAGCTGTGGAGCAGGAAAGTATCGGGGCGGAATGGGGATAATAAGAACGATACGTATTCTCGAAGAAAGCAAGGATACAGTACTTGTCGGTGCGGCTACAGAGAGGGCAGTGATTCGTCCATGGGGCCTGGAAGGAGGTCAGCCTGGAGGAAATTCAAGCATTAAAATATACAGAGCCGGCAAAGTAATTTCTGACAGTCCTAAGCCGAGAAATGTTAAGCTTGAAAAAGATGATATCGTTGAGATGGTTACTGCCGGAGCAGGTGGTTACGGACCGGTTTCTGAAAGAGATCCGGAAATAATTAAAAGGGAATTCCGTGAAGGTATAATTGATAAAAAATGGATTGAGGAAGCAGGAATTGATATAGTACTATAGAATTGAGAAGTTTACCGGGAGGTAGAACAATGAGTAATAGTGAGAAAAAAACAGTAGGACTTCCAATGGCAATTTTTACCTTTATCGTTGTTGCAGCGATTATGTCAGTTGGATTGGCAATTTTAAAGATTAACACGATGGTAACATTTATTTTAGCGCTCTTTGCGGTATGCATTATTGCAGTATGTACTGGAATGAGTATGGAACACCTTCAGGAAGTAATTCTGACGGGATTTAAGAAGTTCGCACTGATTGGCATGATTTTGATCTCTGTCGGCATGGTTGTAGGAAGCTGGATGATCTCAGGAATTGTACCATCCATAATCTATTTTGGACTGAAAATATTCACACCGGCATCATTTTTGGCGATAGGATTCATAGTATGCTGTATAGTATCTTTCTTTACCGGATCCTCTTATGCGGCATTGGGTACCATAGGCGTTGCTTTTATGGCAATAGGTTACGGTATGGACATAAATCCTGGATTGGTTGCAGGCATGTCGGTTTCCGGCGCAATTTTCGGAGACAAGATGTCCCCATTCTCCGACACCACCAATATGGCACCGGCAGCGTCTGGTACGGGTGTATTTGAGCATATTAAATCCATGTTATGGACCATAACTCCTGCATTTCTGCTTTCGACAGTACTATATTTCATTATGGGTCTGAAATATAATACTGCAACAGAAGAATCGCTTCAGGGTATCAACGATATAATGAATGTACTTGATGAAACGTTTAATATATCAATTCTTTTATTGATTGTTCCTGTCTTAACAATAATTATGGTTGCAAAAAAAGTTCCGGCAATGATTGCACTTATGATAGGAGCTATCGCTGGTGTTGTAGCTGCACTTATAGCTCAGCCGCAGTT
>JAQXLM010000180.1 GCA_029012125.1 Eubacteriaceae bacterium
ATCCGCATCATTTTATCAGAATGCTTAAACTTGTCTGCGTACTCTTCCACTTTAGCAATATCCATGATTTCTACTCGATTTCTATACGCGCCTATAATCTCCTTGTAATAGTCAAATGATAATTTGCCTCGGAATCTTACAAGTTCAATTAGCATTCTTTCCAAGTTATAGATACTTATCTCTGTATTATGGTACGGCATCTTAATCTGTCCCATATCAAAGATATCCTCTTTCTGAAATGTCTGTTTTACCCGTTCATCTTTTATACGTCCATCTGTTCTGACAGTTGCCAGATGATAAAAGTCAGGAATTACATCCGTCAGGCCATGATAGTAAAATGCGCTCTCCCCGGCAAATACAGCCTTCGGATATTTTGCACTGATAATTTCCAACTCAGAACAAGTTTTACTCAGAGAGTAAATGCCCTTTTCTTTTTGAAAAAGATTTCCCTCTGCCATTTCCTTTTTCAACATATGGTCGCTGCCATATTTCTCTATACACTGCTTATATGTTAAAACCATAATCCACCAACTCTATTTAAGGATTTATACACACAAATTTAGTTTATGTGTATCTTTACTCAAATATTAACATTACACAAATGCTACGTCAACAAACATTTGAGTAAAAATACACATCATCTGTTTTTATGTGTACTCTTACTTAAATTTACATTTATGATATAGTGTTTACGGAATTGACCAACTCTTGCTTCGTCAGTGCACTTCATAAACACACTTATTTTTCTGCATAAAAAAACCTCCTATCGTTACCCGTCACCCAGACTTAATAAGAGGATAATTTATACTATTCAATTTGTCATTGGACAGATAGTCCAATAGGCTTATACCACCTTCTCAAGATACTTTGCATAGGTCAGCAGTCGCTTTGTAGTAGGGTCATCTGGCACCTCACTCATACTGTAGATAACTGATTCTCCTTGCAAAACCAGCAAGTCTTCCATATGTATATTTAACAGTTTGCTCAATGCACACAAATGTTCCACCGAAGGAAGCACCTTGCCTTTAAACCAACGATATATGGATTGCGGACAGGATAAATGGAGATACTCCTGAATGTACTTCACATCATAACCTGCTGCCTTCAATAGCATTTTCAGTTTTATACCGGTTTTGATTTGGTCGATAGGTTGGTACATTGGCTGGTCTCCTTTCATTTTGTTTTTACTTAAAAAGCTCCTGCAAAGTCCCTAACACATCTTAATACGTGTCTGCTGCTTAAATCATATGTGCAGGTAAACAGGCTAAGATCCCAGTCCCCTTGGGACATCTCCTCTGTCTGATATGGCTTCAAAACATCTATCCATTCCAGTGTATAATCAAATACATTTCCCTCAACATCGGTAAATCTTATCTTTGTACCCACCGGCAGTTCTCTGATTCCTCCGAAATGGGCCGGATAGTTGTGACCTGCGATAATCATATTATTTTTGTAAGCCGAACCTTCATATCGGCAAGGAGCGATTCGAAGTCTTGGATAATCCCACTCTTCCATTATAGGAAGTTTCAGATCCAGGCTTGGAATCTCAAGGGTGCCGATATACAGGTATCCGTCAATTTCTCTGGTAGGCATTTCCCTGTCCGGATTGATTTCGTCCTTCCAGTCCTCAGTGCCCATGACCTGAGTCAATTGTGCCAAAGCATCTCGGGATGCAATTTCCGCTCTCTTTGCTTCCAGCACGTTATATGTTACCAGTCCCGCCGCTATGGCCAGCAGAATCAGACCTGCAATAATGAACACCGTTCCCTTTTTCCTAAGCATCGTCGTCCCCCAGAGTTCTTCTGCGAACAAGACCTATCAGCAAGCAAGCCATTCCTGCCAACGCAAGAAGAGGGACCGGCCACCACAGCTGTCCTGTGTAAGGAAGAAGATGTTCGTCTTCAGGAAGTGGTTTTCTATTGTTATAAGCGGTATTTGTTATAATAAAAGTCTTATTCTCCAATACGGTGGTAACGGTGTAGCCTTCCGGTATATCTCTTTCCGCAACTCTCCAGTCATACTCGCTGTCCAGTTCCTCCCAGATGTAAGACCAGTTGTTCTTTTTGTTCAGCACAACCGTATCTTCCACTCTGCCATTCTTCAAAAGATCTACGACGATTTTTTCCGGACGGTTTTCTTCTGCGTCTCCCTCCCAGTTTTTGATTACTCTTCGCTCAATCACGTATGGCAGATTGGAATCGTCAACTTTTCTCTTAATAACTATTGTCGGATTATAGTCCCATTCGTCCTCTTCTGTCTTTGACGGAAGACATATCAAAGACGGCACAGGTGTATACCCTGCAGTGCTGTTCTTTGGAGCTTTTCCGACTACCAGATACAAGCCGGTATCCAGATTTTTGGCTACAGCCAAGCCTTCATCGTTAACCACTGCCCTTGCTGTCTCCGGAGTATTATCCTTCAGAACATAAGTGTCCAGGGTTTCTGCCAGAGCACGCCATCCTCCTGTATCCAATCCATTCCATTTTAACGGGTAGTCCTTGAATTCATCTGTCGGGGTGAAAACCGCATCTGCTGATACACCGGCCACTCTGTACAGGAAAAACTCAGTTCCTTCCTCGCTGTATTTTATTGTAACCTTGGTCTTCGCATCTGTCTTTATGCTATCCGATGCAAAGGCTGATACCGTCATTCCGGACAAGCATACTAAAACGCAGATGATGCTACATATTATTCGTTTTATTCTCATGTTCTGCCTTTGCATTGCTGTCCTCCTACTTTCAGTCATATCTTATCTTCCAATGCCTGATGCTGTTAACAAATCTCTCAAACCTTCGTGAGCACTGTAGAACTGCTCCAGCATTGTGGAGATTTCGTTCCATTTCTTTTCCACGGCTTCCTCTGCCTGTTTATTGAGTGCATCACATCTTTCCTGTGCGGCTTTTTCTCTCTCCGTACATTCCTGTTCGGTCTTTTCTCTCAGCATATCACATTCTTTTTTCGCTTCTTCCTTCATCAGTCTGCAACGTTCCTGAACAGCCCTCTTCAAAGCTGCACATTCTTCCACCGTCGCTTCTTCCTTCTGATTACAGATGTTTTCCTGTCTTTCGCTTAAAAGCTTGATGTTGTCCAGGTACTGCTGTGCCGCAGCCTGAGCCGCCTCAAAAACTCCATTCATCTCAAAAGCCGCCTGGGCTATTGTCCCGGCATTGTTAATGCGAATTTCTCTATCCGCAAGCTTTTTCTCCAGTTCATCAACTCTGGCCTTAAGCTTTTCGTTTTCTTTTCCCTGCTCTACCAGTATTTCCAAAAGGTCTGACCTTTTCAGCTTGCGCAGTTCTACATCAGTCATAACTACCCGTTACTCCTTTCCGCCTCTTTTATCCTTCTTATTTTTTCTTCCAGGAAGGAAAATCATCCCTATCAAAATCAACAGAATCGGAACAGCCACTATCGGTGCAACAATCAGGGGTTCTATCTGTGTTGCATCCGGTGAAATGTGCATTTCATTCAGATCCTCTGCCTTTATTCTGTGTCCACGAACCAAAAGTCTGTGTGAGTTTACTCCGTATGGTGTACATGTTACCAGTGTGCAATAGTCCTTGCCCTCTACAACCTGAAGTTCTTCTGTCTCCTTAGGTTTAACTATGAGAATCTGGTCAACTTCGTATATCAAAGTCTCATCAAGTACGTTAAGCATGAATATGTCGCCTTCCACAAGCCTGTCCAGATTGGAAAACAGTTTCGCACTTGGAAGTCCCCGGTGGCCTGAAATGACACAGTGGGTGCTTTTGCCTCCTACGGGAAGGCTGGACCATGGCAGATGTCCTATAGCAACCTGAAGAATTGCCTCATCTATGCCGTGGTATATAGGCAGAGAAACATTTATGCACGGAATCTGTACGTAACCCATAACTCCGTCACCTGCAATATTCAGCTGTCGCTCGTAGTCCTTCTTCTCATCTTCATTCAGTATATAATCATGTCCGCCTTGGCGCAAATAAGTATTGTACTTTCTGGCAGACTCTTTCAGCCTTTCACATTTGGCCGGATCAAGCTGTGAAACTACCTCTGTATAGTTTTCTATCGCTCTCGTCTGGTGAAAGGAGTTCCAATAGTCGCTGACCGTTGGGTACAGCAGCAAGGACAGCCCTACAATCATAATCAATACCAATATTACAGTTGTTAATTGACCTTTTTTCTTTTTCACGCAGGGTTCTCCTTACTGCTGTAAGCCGGGGAGGGCTTTCCTCCCCGGTATATACAGCAAATAATATTTGTCATAAAAAGATTAACACAATGATTAGTCTCTCATACGTCTCTTAACTACAAGAAGTACAGCTGCACCAATCAGCAGAACTGAACCAAGAATGTAGAAGATAGTTGTACCGATACCACCTGTTGAAGGAAGAGTTGCACCGGATTTGTTTTCAATTGGCTTAGTCTGGATATACTGTCCGTTGCTAACTGAAGTAGCACTGCTTGAAGTAATCTGACCATCATCGCCATATGTAGCAGTAATTTTTACTTCTACGTCGTTCTTCAGAAGGTTGTATCCTGAAGGAGCTGCTGTTTCGTGCAGATAGTATGTGCCGGAATCAAGACCCTGGAACTTAGCAGCACCGGTTTTGTCGGTAGTTACTTCTGTAGCATCACTAGCACTATCTACCCATGAAACAACACCATTAGCGTACTTGTAGTATTTATTCGCACCATTTTCCTTCTTGTAAAGTATGAATTTAGCGCCTTCAAGCTTAGCATTTGATCCACTTGCGTATTTGTCAATTACGATATCGAAGTCATATACATAAACTTTCTTATCAGGTGTCTGTCCAAATGATGATGCATTATTTGGATCGTTGGAATACTGAAGATTTACTGTATTTATTTCCTTATCTGTAGCCAGTGCATTTTCGTTGATTGTTGCAGAATAAGTGATTACCACTGCAGCACCAGCTGTCTGACCTTTAAGATTTGCAAATGTAATTGTAAATGACTGTCCGTCCTGTGCAACAGTGAAATCTGTGTATTCAACACCACCGATTGTTACTGCAACATCGATTTTTCCATCATTATTTGCATCAACAGGAGTCAGGCCATTAGACATTGTATCGTTTACGATATATTTATAAGTATCATATCCGTCCATAGAAGGAATAGTTGAAGTCAGTTTAAAATTAACAACGCTTCCTACATCCTGAGCAGTTCCCTTTCCGTTACTTGTATCTGCGTCAACAATAACCTTGTCGATTGAAGGTGTTGATGATTTTGGCTCGACTGTAACATCTCCAACAACTTTTAGGATGATTTTAGTTGCAGCATCGTCGCCTGTTACATCTTCAGCGTCCTTAACCAGATAATAACCGTCGCCTGTTACAGTCATTTGATATGGCTTAGCAGAAACACTTGCCGCAACAGTTTCTAAATGCTTATTTACAATCTTTGCAAATGCATCTAACTGTTCGCCACTGAGTTTTGCTACTACATCTGCTACATCCTCAGCAGTTTTACAATTTTTGTAAGCTTCTAGGTCATCTAATTCTGCCAGCAAAGCATCTCCGTTTACGCCGCTTCCCCAAACGATGTTTGTAAGCTTATCGTTTGAGATGTCACCGGCGAACACCTGATACGCATCGTATGTGTGTCCGGACTTTTCGTTGTTGATTGTGATTGTGTGTGAATTTGTGTTTGCTGCAAACGCGGTAACGCTCATGGAGAAGACCATGACTAGCGCCAACAGCACACTTGCAATTTTACCAGTCTTTTTCATCATTCTTTCCTCTCTTCTTTCTTTGATTTATTAGACTTT
>JAQXLM010000181.1 GCA_029012125.1 Eubacteriaceae bacterium
ATCATGTCAACATATTCTTCTGTTGCTGCGTTGAATCCGTAGCCAACTTCCTGCTTTTTAACTTCCGCAACTACTACGCTTCCTTCATAACCGCCGTTTTCTGCAATCTGTCTAACAGGTTCTTCCAGAGCTCTTTCGATAATCTTAGCACCTGTCTTAGCATCTCCTTCCAGAGTTTCAACGTATGCTGAAACTGCAGGAATAGCACAGCAAAGTGCAACTCCGCCACCTGGAACGATACCTTCTTCAACGGCTGCCTTTGTAGAGTTAAGAGCGTCTTCAATTCTTAGCTTTCTTTCCTTTAATTCAGTTTCTGTTGCAGCACCAACTTTGATTACTGCTACACCGCCTGCCAGCTTAGCAAGTCTTTCCTGAAGCTTTTCTTTATCAAATTCTGATTCTGTTTCTTCAGCCTGATGCTTAAGTGTGTTAATTCTGCTTTCGATAGCAGCCTTGTCTCCGGCACCGTTAACAATAACTGTCTTATCCTTATCAACCTTAACGCTTCCTGCCTGACCTAACATATCGATAGTGGCTTCCTTAAGATCGTATCCAACTTCTTCGCTGATTACAACACCGCCTGTCAGGATAGCGATATCTTCCATCATTGCCTTTCTTCTGTCACCAAAGCCCGGAGCCTTTACAGCAACTACATCGATAGTTCCTCTTAACTTGTTAACTACAAGAGTTGCCAGTGCTTCGCCTTCAATGTCTTCGGCGATGATCAGAAGCTTTCTGCCTGATTTTACAACCTGCTCAAGAATTGGAAGTAATTCCTGAATGTTTGAAATCTTCTTGTCTGTAAGAAGGATGTAAGGCATTTCCATTACAGCTTCCATCTTTTCAGTATCGTTAACCATGTATGCTGACAGATATCCTCTGTCGAACTGCATACCTTCAACAACATCCAAGGTAGTTCCCAGAGACTTGGATTCTTCAACAGTGATAACTCCGTCCTTACCTACTCTGTCCATTGCTTCAGCAATCAGTTCACCGATAGTTTCGTCAGCTGCGGAAACTGCTGCAACCTGAGCAATGCTTTCCTTGGTTTCTACCTGCTTGGATACCTTCTTGATTTCTTCAACAGCTACGTCTACCGCACCCTGAATACCCTTCTTAAGAACCATTGGGTTTGCACCTGCAGCTACGTTTTTGAATCCTTCTTTGATGATGATCTGAGCAAGAAGTGTTGCAGTTGTAGTTCCGTCACCTGCTACGTCGTTAGTCTTGGTAGCAACTTCCTTTACAAGCTGAGCGCCCATGTTTTCAACAGCATCTTCAAGTTCGATTTCTCTTGCGATTGAAACACCGTCATTAGTGATTAGCGGTGTACCGAATGCCTTGCTGATTAAAACGTTTCTTCCCTTAGGTCCAAGGGTAATCTTTACTGTATCTGCCAGTTTATCAACGCCTGCCTGAAGCTTTCTTCTGGCGTCTTCTCCGTAATATAAATCTTTTGCCATTTCTATCTCCTCCTTCTAAATGTGCGAACAGTTCACACCAAATACTCTACTCAACAATAGCAAGTATATCTGACTGGTTCATAATAGTGTATGTTTCTCCACCGTACTTGATTTCATTTCCGGCATACTTGGAGAATACAACTCTGTCACCAACCTTCAGTTCCATATCTTCGTCCTTAGTTCCGGGACCTACAGCTACAACCTCAGCCATCTGTGGCTGTTCCTTTGCAGAATTTGTAAGGATGATTCCACCTGCAGTCTTTTCTTCAGCTTCAACCTTCTGAATAACTACTCTGCACCCTAATGGTTTAATTCCAAAACTCATTTTTCTACCTCCTAATATATGTATTATTATTTTTAACTTTTTTCGATGTTAGCACTCGCTTTAGATGAGTGCTAAGCACAGTTCATATTCTATGCCTACCATACCTTATTGTCAACAGTATTTTTGAAAATTTTTTTATTTTTTTAAATATTTCTTATGTAGTAAAACAGGTACTGCTGAGCAATGCCGCCCAGTTCTCCGAAATGTTCCTGTGCGTAGGCGGTCATAGCCTTTGTATCACTCTCATCCATGCCATAGAGCTGATTCATTACCCTTTTAACCCAGACATCTATCGGGAAGCTGTTCATATTTCCCATGCCAAAGAGACTGATGCAGTTTGCAACCTTCGGGCCAACGCCGGTCAAAGCAGACAGTTCTTCAAAGGTCTTCGGCAGTCCGCACTGACACACGGTCTGAGCAGTTGCTATCAGGTATTTGGCCCTATATCCCAGTCTGACAGGAGCAAGATCTTCCACCGTCAAAGCCGCCAGCATCTCTGCATCGGGAAGCTCATACCAGTTTCCTCCCGGACCCTCAACTGCCTTGCCGAATTCACGAGCCAGCTTTTCAATACATCCCTTTATTCTCGGAATGTTATTGTTCTGCGAAATTATAAATGAAACGATAGTCTCCCAAAGGTCCTGCTTCAGTATTCTTATACCCTGTCCCCTGGAGACAGCAAGCTTCATGATTTCATCCTCTCCGGTCAGAGTCTCTTTTATCGCTCCGTAGTCTCTGTCCAAATCCAGATAGTCCTTCCAGACATTATCAAAGTCTTCAGCCGTGCAGTTTTTGATAATCAGCCTTCCGCAGCAGGAGCCCTCTTCAGTCTCCTCAAACTGCATGTTTGCAACCTTGCCAAAAGCAATTCCGGAATAGGAATTATCCTCCTGCTTTTCCCATCTGAAGCATTGACCGCAATCAAAGATGTGATCCAGATTAAAATCCTTTACATTATGTACTATATATGTGTTATTATCAGGAAAACTATACATCATCCATACCTCTGACTTCCACATCTATTCTGACAACATTAAATGCCGTCATAGACTCTATTATATCACACAGTTCCTTCTGAAAATCCATAGCCGTTTCCCACACAGGGTGTCCTGACAGAACAGTTACAGCTGTGTTAACCTCAAGATTATCCGGGAGAGTATTCTCCGTAACCTTAATTACCCTTCCTATTCCCGGTATGCGGCTTCCTACACATCTCGCTATGTCGATTATTACCTTGTCGGAAATGAAAAAACTGCCCATATAGCTGAAGGTCGGTCTGACAACCGTCTTCTCATTCATATGTGCGTCCCCTTTTACGAAAGGAAGATTTATTCCCTTAATAATACTCATAGGGTCGAGAAAATATCCCGCAAAAGTTCGTTTGAGCTGAAGCGTAGGTGCCGGTATTACATGTTTGCCATTCTGATGACGTTCACGATCTGCCGCCTCTCTTTCAGCTTCTGTAGTAATGTCCTGAATGTAGATTCTTTCAGATACGGGAGGAAGGCCTAGTCGTGCAATAATCCGGTCAGTCATTTTATCGCTTGTTCCTATGATAAGAAGACTTTTCGGCTGAGTTTTCCGTATGCTCTCCGATACTGCCTCGGCATGCTCATCCAGGTTAAACAGAGCGGTCTTAATAGCTCCCACCATAGTCGACTGGCGCTTGGCGGAAATTCCGGCCTCCACCCTGTTTCGGTAAATATACAGTCCGTCGTCAATAATACTTTCTATGTTTTTTTCTCTGCAAAGGTTTAGAGCCTGGTAAGATTTACCTGTCCCGCTCTTACCCGTCAATGTATAAACTTTCATCTTTACTTGTAGTATTCCTTTTGATATAATATTATCCGATAAAGACATGTCTAAAAGGAGGATATTATTATGGCTTACAAAATTACTGATGCTTGCATCGCTTGTGGTGCTTGTGCTGCAGATTGTCCTGTAGATGCTATCTCCGAAGGAGATATCTATGTAATCGATGCTGATGCTTGTATCGATTGCGGAGCTTGCGCAGGAAGCTGCCCTGTAGATGCACCTGTAGAAGCTTAATTTTAGCTCAGGAAGCAATAGTACTTATGTATTAGAGAATAAGGCTGGTTCATTATGAACAAGCCTTATTTCTTTTTATTCTATTTTTTGTGTTTGTTCACATTGTTCATATGATATGCCAGCGCATGCAGGCTGTCAGTCAGTGACACGTTTTCCAGTGCAACGCTCTTAGGTACCTCTATGTCTGTCGGTGCAAAATTCCAGATGCCTTTGATGCCGGCAAAGCACAGCATATCGGCAACCTCCTGAGCATTGTCCTGATTTACGCAGATTATGCCTATGTCGATTTGCTCCTTTTCTACGAAAGCAGCCAGCTCCTCAAAATCATAAACAGGAAGTCCGTCAAGGGTCGTTCCTATCAGTTCAGGGTTGACTTCAAAAACACCCCTTACAACAAATCCCTTCTTTGATGGTGCATGAGTATACTTGGTAATGGCCTGACCCAGGCTTCCGGCTCCAACGATTACCATAGTATAATGTCTGTCCAGACCCAGAATCGCACTTATTTCCTCATACAGTCCGTCTACACTGTATCCATATCCCTGCTGTCCGAAACCTCCGAAGCAGTTCAGGTCCTGTCTGATCTGTGAGGCAGTATATCCGATTAGAGCACTGAATTCCTTGGATGAGATCTTCTCCACACCCTTTTTCTTCAACTCCATCAGATATCTCCTGTATCTTGGCAGTCTCTTTATTACCACCTTGGAAATTTTTTCATTCTTTGCCGCCATAATATCACCATCCTATACCAATTCTTCCTTTGAAACGCAAAGACCCGTCTCGGCTGACGGGTCTTACTATAATACTACCAAAATCAATTCACAATTATTCCTCGTGATCTTCAACGTATCTAACAAGATCTCCGACTAGCTGGAATTTTTCAGCATCTTCATCCGGAATTACAATGTCGAATTCATCTTCAATAGCCATAATGATTTCCACTGCATCTAAAGAATCCGCTTCCAGATCCTTCATAAGGTTAGTGTCCATAGTTACCATAGACTCGCTTGCACCAAGCTGGTCTACGATAATTGTTCTTATCTTGTCAAAAGTCATATTCGTCCTCCATATATTCGTTTTCTAAAACTACTATTCATTATAACTATCTGTATTAGTTAATGCAAGAAAAAATTTCATTCTTTAATCTTACTCCTCGTCAAGTAGCATCCAGTTATCATATGCTTCGGCAAGTTCTTCCTTATATCTGCAGTTTTCCTCATCAAGTCGTGAAAGCAGCTGATGGTCTGTCAGATTCTCCGGCTTGCACATCTCCTCTTCGTTGTGTGAAATCTTGCTCTCCAGTTCTTCTATCAAGGCCTCCAGCCTTTCCTTCTCACGTCTCTGTCTTCGTTCCTCAGCTTCTTTCTGCTTCTTCAAGGCTCTTTCGTCAGCAGAACTCATAACCTTGCTTTCCACCGCTTTCTGCGACATTTCTTTAAGATATTTTTTTCCGGAATCAATAGAAGATTTTTTTTCAACATAGTAGTCATATGTACCCAGATACTCTGTAAGCCCATCTGCTTCCAGCTCCAGAATTCTCGTCGGGATCTTATTCAGGAAATATCTGTCGTGAGATACGACAATGACAGTTCCCGGAAAATCCATCAAAGCATCCTCAAATACTTCCTTAGAATCGATATCCAGATGGTTTGTAGGCTCGTCCAGGATAAGTACATTTGCTCCGCTCATCATAAGCTTAAGCAGTGCCAGTCTTGCCTTCTCCCCGCCGGAGAGAGCTCCCACCTTCAGAAAAACCTGGTCATTCTTAAACAGGAATCTGCCCAGAATCGATCGTATTTCGCTATCCTTGTACAGCCTGTATGAATCATGGACCTCATCCATTACCGTCGCTTCATTATTCAACAGCAGCTGTCCCTGATCATAGTATCCGAATTTAACATTGTGTCCGATTTTCAGATAGCCTTCTCCCGGAGAAAGCTCCTCCATCATGATTCGAAGCAGCGTTGTCTTCCCCACTCCGTTAGGTCCGACTATGCAGATTCTCTCTCCTCTTTTTATATCAAAGTCAACTCCGTGGAATAAATCCTTTCTTGCAGCACCAAAGCCAAAGGATTTACCCAGGTTTTCCGCATACATGACATCGTTCCCGCTTTGATAATCCTGACGGAAGTGAATCTTCATCTTCCCCAAAGCAGCCTCCGGTCTGTCCAGGCGTTCCATGTGTTCCAGTCTCTTCTCTCTGGATGCTGCTCTCTTTGCCAGTTTCTCCGTTCCGTGCTGCTTGAAACGTCTTATCATTTCCTCTTGTCGCTTTATCTCGGTCTGCTGTTTATTGTATGCTCTAAGCTCAGCCTCTCGCAATGCCTTCTTTTTCTCGGCATACTGAGAATAGTTTCCCTCATAGCACTTAAGCTTGTGATGTTCAACCTCAAAAATTCTGTTTGCCATCTGGTCCAGAAAGTATCTGTCATGAGATACTATTATGATTGTTCCCTTGTATCCCTTCAGATACTGTTCCAGCCATTTCAAGGTTCCTATATCCAGATGGTTTGTAGGCTCATCCAGAAACAGAATATCCGGTTTTTCCAGCAGAAGACAGGCAAGGGCCAGTCTCGTTCTCTCTCCGCCACTTAAAGTGCTGATTTTCTTATGGTAAAACTCAGGGCCAAAAGCCATGCTGTTCAGCACACCGTTAATCTCACTTTTATATGTGTATCCTCCACGGTTTTTGTAAACATCCTGCAGCTTTGCGTATCTGTCCATCATTTCACCGGCCTTCTCTCCCAATCTGCTGATTTCATGGGAAAGCTCTGTCATTTCATGCTCCATAGCCTGCATGTCGATGAAAATCCTGTTAACCTCTTCTATTACAGTACTGTCACTGTTAAACTGATCTTTCTGCTTCAGATATCCGATTGTTGTGTTCTGAGATATGTATATCTCTCCACTGTCGTGAGACATCTCTCCGGTCAGAATATTAAGCAGTGTAGTCTTACCCGCGCCGTTGGCGCCCACAATTCCAATCCGGTCTCCCTGATTAACATGAAAGGACACGCCTTCAAGAATCGTGTCCACCCCATATGTTTTTCCTATATCCTTTACTGATAATACTATCATTTTCTTCTCCGTTATATTTCCAGTCCCGGAAATGCATCCAGCTCAAGTGAATCCGGTCCGTATTTCATATACTTGTAGTATGCGGCACATCCTATCATAGCCCCATTGTCCGTACATAAGACAGGGCTTGGCACATACAGCTTGATTCCCTTCTCACGGCATGCCTTATCCAAATCTGCACGCAGTCTGCTGTTAGCGGCAACTCCTCCTGCCAGAACCAGCTTGTCCTTTTTCATTTCCACAGCAGCATCTACAGCCTTCTTTACGATTACTTCTATGACAGCCGCCTGAAAGCTTGCAGCCACATCGGCAACATTTATTTCCCGTCCCGCCTGTCTTTCCGTATTGATATAGTTCAAAACAGCCGTCTTTAGTCCACTGAAACTGAAATCTTTGCTGCCCTTCTCCAGGAATACTCTCTTGAACTGAATAGCCTGAGGATCTCCGGCTTTGGCGATTTTGTCAATCTTAGGTCCGCCCGGATATCCCAAACCTAAAACTCTGGCCACCTTATCATAGGCCTCTCCCACTGCGTCATCCCTGGTTCCGCCCAAGACTCTGCATTCACCGTAATCACTCATTTCAACAATGTTGGTATGGCCCCCGGAAACAATAAGACTCATAAAAGGCGGTTCCAGTTCAGGGTACTGTATAAAATTAGCACTGATATGTCCGTGCATATGGTTGACTCCCACAAGGGGAATATCCTTAGCAAAAGCAATTGCCTTAGCTGTAGCAACTCCCATCAGCAAAGCTCCCACAAGCCCGGGTCCATAGGTTACTCCTATCAGATCTATATCGTCTAAAGTCACTCCTGCCTCTGTCAATGCCTGGTTAATCACTGTATTCATATTCTGCAGATGATGTCTCGATGCAATTTCCGGCACCACACCGCCAAAGGCTGTATGAATGTCAATCTGGGATGATATTATATTGCTGAGAACCTGTCTCCCGTCAGCAAGGACGGCAACGGAAGTTTCATCACAGCTGGATTCAATTGCAAGAGTTAAAAACTTATTTTCCTTCATTTGTCTGTCTTCTCCACATTATTATGGCATCCTCACCGTTCTCGTAGTATCCCGGTCTGATACCTGCCTCTTCAAATCCGAACTTTCTGTAAAGACCTATTGCAGGCCCATTCCCTGCTCTTACTTCCAGAGTCTTACTCTCTATACCTGCCTCAGAGGTCATTCGTATAAAGGTGTCAATAATTGCAGACCCGATATGCAGTCTTCTGTATTCGGGAGAAACTGCCACATTATTTACATGAGCCTCATCTACAATTGTCCAGAAGCCCATATATCCTACAACCCGGCTTTCCAGTTCAGCAACCAAATATGTAGACATCCTGTTGTTAAACATATCGTGTTCCAGAGACTCTCTGGACCATGGCGTTGCAAAGCAGAGTTCCTCAAGTGTAACGATTTCCTCAATATCCTCCCGTCTCGCAAGCCTGATTATTAATTGTGACATAACACACCTTCCCTGCGACTTTTATCTGGCCTTAAACCTTGCCAGCTTAGCTGCTCTCTCTCGCTGAAGACTTCCGTCCTTTAGCTTTTGTTCTGCTTCCGTTGCCCTCATATAGTCCGGTAAAAGCTGTTCAACAGACAGAGTCTCACCTTTACAGAACTGCTTCAGAGCAACCCTTGCAATCATTTCTCCATCCTGATAACGGACTTCCTTCGGTGCCTTTTCAACTATCACCGCAACCTTCTCCTGCCTCAGCTGCTCGGTAAAATCGTCAAGTCTTTCCTCGTATGCATCTACGCCGTCTCCATAGAAAACCACCTTTGATGTAAGTGGCATACCACAGCTTGTGGATTGGAAACGATCGGCTAATTCGACTTTGATTGCTTCAAGAACATCCTCCAGCATATAAGGTCCGCTTTTCAGAATGTCGCCGCCTTCTTCATCAAAGACTCCACCGTACACCTGGCCTCTTCTGGCGTTGAAAATAGGTACTATTACAGAGCTGCCGTTGCATTTCTCCTTGAAAGCGTCCAGAGTACGTACCCCTACTGCAGGAAGATTCAGTGCCTGAGCTATTGCACGAGCCGAGGATACACCGATTCTTATCCCGGTAAAAGACCCCGGTCCTATGGAAGCCGCAACGGCTGTCAATTCTTTTTTCTCGATTCCCAGCTCATCAATAAGCTGCTGAGCCATGGGCATCAGTTCCTTCAGGTGATTCATCTCCTGTCCGGAAGTTTTCTGAGCCACATTTCCTTTGTCATCTATAATTGCCACAGAACCTAAAGGTCCCGTTGTTTCAAGTGCTAAAATGTACATTTATAGATTCTCTCTCCTTCTTTTTCTCCATATTCTATGAATATGCAGAGCGTCTCATCAGGCAGAATCTCCGCCACCATGTCAGCCCATTCTACTATGGATACACCGCCCTTATAGAAGTATTCTTCCGCACCGATTTCAAAGAGATCAGCGGAATCCTCTATCCTGTATACGTCGAAATGATAGAGGGGCAGTCGTCCGGAATGGTATTCAAGAACAATAGTAAAAGTAGGGCTTGTTATGGTCTCCTTGACCCCAAGCCCCTCTGCAATGTATTTGGACAATGTTGTTTTACCTGTACCCAAATCACCTATTAAAGCGATTACAGTGTTAGGCTCCAGGCTTTTCGCCAGCTCATGGCCAAAAGCCCTGGTGTCATCTTCGTTTCTAATAATTACTTCTCTCATATTACCTCTATCAGTCAGAAATACTGAAATCAGACTGTGTAAGCTTGTATAGCGCATCGGCGTAAATTTCGGTAGCAAGGTATAGTCGCTCCAGAGAAAGCCTTTCATTTCTCTGATGCATTAAATCCTCATCTCCCGGAAAAGCAGCTCCGAAAGCCACAATATTATCTGCAGCTCTGGCGTAGGTTCCTCCTCCTATAACAACCGGCTGATGCTCTCTGTCACCGGTATTGTCCATGTAGCTTTCCATCAAAGCCCGTATCATCGGACTATCCTTATCCATGAATATAGGTGGTCTGTGCATTTCCTTGATCAGACCCATCTGATATCTGTCTACCAACGGTACCAGCTTTTCATATATCTGTTCTATATTACATGTAACAGGGTATCTCAGGTTTATATTAAGAGTAACGGCTTCCTTGTTATATTCTATCTGACCTACATTTACCGTAAGCTTTCCCGACGGAGCGTCTTCCAGTCCTATTCCCAGTCTTTCTCCGTTCAGATCAAATCCGATGTAGTCGTTATAGAAGTCCACAAAACCGTTAACATCATCGTTTGCAAAGTTCAGATTGCCGAGGAAGTCCATGAGAATCGAAATTGCACTCAAACCTGCCTCCGGCGTAGCTCCGTGAGCAGCCTTGCCTTCCGAGGTGATTTCCAGTGATTTTCCTATACCCCTATAGTTTATTCTATAGCCGGTTTCCGTACGATAACTCTCAATCTGAGACTTTATCATATTGTATCTTCCCGTATCACTTGCCTTTATTACCGCTCTCGCCTTCTCTGCAACCATATTTACGGCAGAGCCGCCGGAAAGCTTGCTCAGTTCAAGTCCTGTTCCCTGGTTTTTATCAAACTTCTTCACAATTCGGATATTTGCAATTCCCTTTTCTCCGTTAATTGCAGGGAACTCCGCATCAGGGGTAAATCCGAAGGTAGGCTTTTTTTCTTTGGAAAAATAGTATTTCATGCCTTCCCAACCGGTTTCCTCATCAAGTCCCAGAATGAGTCTGATCTTTCTTGCAGGCTCATAACCTGAATCTTTCAGTGCTTTCATGGCAAAAAGAGCCGCAATTACAGGACCCTTATCATCTGTTGTTCCTCGACCGTAAATGTAGCCATCGGATACTGCTCCGCTGTACGGATCAAAGCTCCAGCCATCGCCCTCCGGTACAACATCCAGATGTCCCAGAATGCCTACGGTTTCCTCACCATGACCAAAGTCAATATGACCTCCGTAATTATCTACATTTTTGGTCTCAAAACCCATTTCCTCAGCTTTTTTTATAATATATTCAAAAGCCTTCTGCACTCCCTGCCCAAAGGGATATACTTCCCCCTTTGCAGTATATACCGGCTTTTCTTTCACACTTCTGATAGAAACAAGTTCCTGCAGCATATTGAGCTGCAGGGCCTTGTTATTTTCTATAAATTTCTTGTATCTCATTAGTCAATTGCTTCTACGCTGTCGATTTCAGGATATGCTTCCTTAAGGATTCTTTCAACTACACCCTTTAAAGTCATTCTTGCACCAGGACATCCTGCACAGTGACCCTGTAGTCTTACCTTTACTACGTTCTCAGGTGTTACTTCTACTAATTCGATGTCTCCACCGTCTCTCTGAAGCATTGGTCTGATCTGTTCTAAAGCTTCTCTTACTTTCTGTTCCATTGTTTGTTCTCCTTTATATATGTTTATTTTATTTATCACTATTTACTAGTGTATACTGTAACAAATTTATTTCTTACTACCATATCGATATTTAATGTCTTTGATGCTTCACCCTTGCTGTTGAAGGTAATGTTCCCTGAGGCGCCCTCAATATTCTTTACCTTATCTAACTGCTTCTTAATTGCCTTGGCTTCTGTAGAGTTGGCTTTCTCTATGGCTTTTACCGCTACGTAATATGCATCAAAGGCTAAAGCTGTAGCTTCCGGCAGCTCCTCTGTCTCATATTTTTCCGTATATATACGGGCTAGCTCGTCGTGAAGATTGGTGGTTTCTACATCCGTTTTCACGTCAATATCCAAATTCTCCGGTGCTGTATTTACCACGTCGGATACTACTGCCAGTTTCAGCAGAGGATATTTCAGTGCGATATGAATAAAATCCTCGTTATGCCATGAGTTAGGACCGATAAAGGTTACATCCTTTAGTTTGTCATGGCATGCTTCGAAAAATTCATCTGCCACAGTCGTACTCGTTGACATAAAAACAGCTTTAACTCCGGATTTTACCAGCTTGTCCACATACTCGTTATAATCAGGGCTTTCCGGATCCACAGTGATAACATCCACAGCTGAATCCTCACTGTCAACCAGTGAGTTCATCTTATTAACGAATCTTCCGTTAGTGGTTGTTGTAGACTCATCACCTTTGACTCTCACCAGGGCGGCAGTCTTCTGCTTCAGGGAATCCACAATGTACTCGGCAATTACCGTTCCCTGTAGTGCTTCCTGGAAGGATACTCTGTAATAGTACGGATTATTATCCACAATCAAAGGATTACTCGATGTGGTTCCTATGGCAGGAATCCGGGCCTTATGCAGAATACTGCTGGCAGTAAGTGAAACGACTTCGCCGTATCCGCCCAGTACAATTACCGGTTCATTGGCTACCAGATCGCTTACGGCAACCTCTGCAACCTCAATGTCACTCTGAGTATCTGCGTATACAAGTTCAATATCCTTACCCAGCACCTGTGGAAACATTTCATTGGCAATCTGAATACCCCTGATTTCCTGTGTGCCCATAGCACTGTCTGTGCCTGTTTTCGGCTCTATTACTCCAAATTTAATGGTCTCTGCTGTTCCGTCATTTTTATCAAAGAAAGCGTGTTTAAAGCTGTCATACGTGCTTACACATCCTGTCGATACAATCATTACGATAACCAAGGAAAGTAATAGAGTCAGTTTTCTTTTCATTTTACTCTTTTTCATACTATCACCTTCTACTTAAACATAACTATACGTATATAATTATACTATAATTATTCCCATTGGTAAACCCAATTTTTCTTGTGTTTACTTTTTCCGTATGTGTGGTAAAATATGAGTGTATCAAAATTTTAAGAAAATAGAGGAGGATTAACAGTTATGAAATGGGTATGCACAGTTTGCGGTTATGTTCACGAAGGAGATACTGCTCCTGAAAAATGTCCTGTATGTAAAGTTCCTGCAGATAAATTCGTTGCTCAGGAAGAAGGCAAGGTTGAATGGGCTGACCAGCACGTTGTTGGAGTAGCTCAGGGCGTAGATCAGGAAATCATCGATGGACTAAGAGCAAACTTTGAAGGAGAATGTTCAGAAGTTGGTATGTACTTAGCAATGTCAAGAGTTGCACATAGAGAAGGATATCCTGAAATCGGTTTATACTGGGAAAAGGCTGCATGGGAAGAAGCAGAACATGCTGCTAAGTTTGCAGAACTTCTGGGTGAAGTACTTACAGATTCAACTAAGAAGAACTTAGAGATGAGAGTTGATGCTGAAGCAGGTGCTTGCGCAGGTAAGAAGGCTCTTGCTGCTAAGGCTAAGCAGCTTAACCTTGACGCTATTCATGACACAGTTCACGAAATGGCTAAGGACGAAGCAAGACACGGTGCTGCATTCGAAGGCCTGCTGAAGAGATACTTCGGTTAATTTGAGACTTAATAATGATTTTTGAGAGAGCCTGAGGGCTCTCTTTTTCTGTCTAAAATTTGATTATGATATTGCAATTCTATCACCGACAGGACATTTTGCATTTTTTTTGCTGAAAATTCCAAAACTCTGACTTCCAGTATATCTATATCCGTAATTCTTAAGGTGAATTGTATTTGGCATAGTCACATCCATATATCCTATGACCATAATGTGGGTAATGTTGTAATCAGCAACGTCTCTGCTTGTGTTACTGAATGCACTTATCTTGGGAGTTTCTTATACTTTACGGCACTTTCAGAGGGTACTTTATCCTTTTTGAAATTAAAAACGCGATTTGTGCCAAAAGTGATAGAAGTGGCGTTGGGAATTATGATAGTGTATAATGGAGAGAAATAATTATTTATATACAAACTACTACAGGAGAAGACACTATGGCACTATTTGAACAGATTGCGATAAAGATGAAAACTAAAAAGCTGATGAAAATGGGCTTTGATGGTGAGTTTATTGAGAAAAATGAAATGTTATCCTTAGATGATGACGAGATCAATTATATGAAATCCAACGAAGAGGCTATGGTTCTTGCAGATGTTCTGGCAGAGGTGAAGAGGACTTCATTTTCCAAGGCTTATGCAAAAGTAAAGAATGCAAAGGAAAAGTACGGGATAGATCCTGAGGATTATGCCTTTAACGGACTTTTCCATAAGAAGGAAGAAGCAGTTGCGGCTTTTGCAAAGAAGCAGAGGGCGGCACAGATAAGGAACGTTACGAAAGTGGCAAGAGTTACCGGCTGGAGTCAGGCTAAAGCTCGGGAAGAGGTGCGCAGAGCATATGATACTTATGGGATAACGCCCCTGGAGTATTACACAGAGCTTTACTACAATATGACTGACGAGGAAATCAGGGAGAAAAAAGAGGCTGAAAAGAAGGAATTTCAGCGCTGTATCGACTGGGTGAAGAGTGAGACCGGGTGGACAGATTATCAAGTAAAAAGGCACAGATATTACTGCAGGCTTGCACATGAAATCGTCCTTCACGCATATTTCCCTACAAGATGCTGGCAGATGGACGATGCCACTCTGAAAAAACTTGCAAGGCAGCGTGACAGTAAGAGGCTGAAGGAAAAGTACAACGATAAAAAGGCAATAAGCGTTCTTGCCGACAAG
>JAQXLM010000182.1 GCA_029012125.1 Eubacteriaceae bacterium
AATTATAGCATCACTGGCTACCATTCCGTATTTGTTGGATATTGCTGCAGCTATCTCATCTTCATTCATAACAAAAGCTACAGCCAGCATTTCAGGATATTCTTCTCTGGCTTTTTCAAAGATTTCCTTGTTGCAGCGTACGTTTTTATATGGATCATCTGTAAGAAGTATGTCGCTGTAATCCTTCTTCCAGTTCTCAAGACATCCGTCTTCAAAAACCGCAGAACCCATCAGCGTTGAAAATGCATTGTATGGATACGTGTCATAGTTTAAACTAGGATTCTTTTCCATGGCCTCATTTATCGCCTCAAGAGATTCTTTCATAAATCCCATTGCAGAACAGCTTGAAAGATGTGAAATCTGGAATTTCATTGGTATTTCTTCCGCAAATCTGATCATTTCATTAACGCTTTCAATGTCTTTTATACAGTCATTTCTGTAATGAGCAGCCATTATCAGATTTGGATCGTCACTTACATTTGCAGCATAAACCATTTCATCGTATGTGATTCCAGGATCATATTCAATACCGAAGGAAACACCGAAAGCTCCCTCATTCAGTTCTCTCTTCAGCAGTTCTCTGATTTCTTCTCTCTGCTCCTGAGTTGCAGCCTCATATCTGCCTATTCCCAGCTGATATCTGAACTGGTTATAACCTGCCAGCATCAGGTAGTTCACAGGGCTGCCTCCCATTCTTTTGATAACGTCCTTAAAATATGAAAGATCCTGATTCTGAAGTCCACAGTTGCCTCCAACAGCTGTTGTTACACCCATCTCCAGCATCATTTGAGCAATCACATATTCCTCACCTTCAGTGGCAAAATGTTCCTCATGCATGTGAATATCGATAAATCCGGGCGAAACCACATTTCCACAAACATCAATAACCTTTTCAGCTTCCGGTTCTTCCGTGCCGATATACGATATTTTACCGTCTTTGATACCGATATTTCCAACTGACATTTCACCCTTTACATAATCCGGGTACTTTCCGTTAATGAATAATAAATCAAGCATTTCTAAAAACCTCCACAATGTGTTTTACTGAATATTTTGCATTTTCCAGAAAAGCGGCCTTTGGCTGAGCTCTTCCTCTGGTTGCTGACCAGTACTTTTCTTCAAATTTTTCCATCAATTCATCAAATTCTAAACCTCTGTCATGCCAGTAAAGAATGAAATTCTTCTCTTCTTCTGCTACTTTGATATATAAATCGAAGTACTCTTTGGAGAAATACTCCGGTATCAGACCGTAATGAGGTCCTATAATCTGACGAGGACCGTAATCAAGGCACTTCTTCGCAGATGCCAGTGTCTCTGAATAACTCTTAAGGAAGGCAGTATGCATAACCTTTGCATTGCGTAAAACCCCTGTGCTCTCACAGGCAAACATAATGCTGTCAGGTTCCAGCACATAGGTCAGTGAACAGTCCGTATGTCCCTTTGTTTCAAGCACCTGAAAAAACTGATTTCCGCCTATGTCTATTCTATCGCCGTCACCTACTATCCTATCGATTCTAAAACCATCTGCCTTTATATCCTCTTTTGAATCACTAAAATTATCTCTGGCTGCTTCACCTAGCCGTTTCATTGTTCTGCGAGCACCATCACTCTGAAAAACAGACTTAGCCTTAGCTGCACCGTACACAATGGTGTCAGGATATTTTTCTAATATATAAGGCAGAGCTCCTATGTGATCATAATGAGTATGTGAAATCAAAATATAATCTAGTTTGTCCCGTCCTTTTCTTTTAAGTGCATCTTCAAGATTTTCAATGAGTCTCTCATGGCAGTATGCCATTCCACAATCATAAAGTACCGTTTTTTCCGGTCCTGTTATCAAAAGCGATTCTCCGCCATGGCCTGCAGTAACTCTGGTAATGTTATCAGGATAGTCAAAACGGCTATGATCGGGAAAGTCCACATAAATATCACTTGCATAATTATGTTTCACTTTCTTTTGCCTGTTATCCTTGTATGTGTTGATGAATGTAATTATCATGCATGTAATAAGGACCAACCCTATGTAGCCCTCAAAAGGATACAGGAATGAAACTATAACTTTAAATCCTGTTAAGCTACCCAAAAATCCTACGAGGGTTGCAGCTATGATAATAGGTTTCTTCTTCGGACCGTCAGGAATAATAACAGTGAACCCGTAAAATACGCTGGTGGCTGCCGAATATATTGCGGCGAAAAGAACACCTCCAAAGAGAATATTTGCAATCTTTGACAGCCTTGCGGAATAAGCAAGCATAGGTAAATCCATACTGTCCGTAAAGGCCATGTCCTTACGCAGGGCTGTTACAAGAACCAGTGTCAGTATTCCGAGAAGAGTGCCTCCAAGACCTGCTCCGATTACGGCATGCTTTCGGCTTTTCGCATTAATTGCTGATGTGCCCAGCATAGGGATCATAGCGATAATATTATATGAAACGAAGATAAATGATGCTAACAACCATGTTGGTGCCATGTCACTGGCCTGGAATCCTGATGTAGCACCACTCTGTTCTATATTAGAAAAAGAAACAATGGCACATAAAGCAACATCGATAACAAACAGAACCGGCACGATTTTCTTAAACACTTTGGAGACTCTTTCAAAATCTCCGATAATTGTTATTATTACAAGAAAAATAATGATTGCTGCACCTATGCTTCGGTGAATACCAAACTGCTGATGCAGGAAGGAACCTCCGGCTGCCGACATAGATACTATAACCGGATACAACATGAGTGAAATACTTGCTGCAAATATTTTGCCTATAACAGGATGCTTCTCTCCCATAATAATAGTACCTACATCGTCTGTTCCCTTGCTGGATGCAATATAGCATATCATCATTCCAAGCACTGCAAACAACACTGTAGCAATTGCAATTCCCGCATATCCTTTTAGACCAAATACTCCAAAAAACTGCCAGCCCTCTCTACCTGATGCAAAACCGGCTCCCATTATAGTGCCCACATATAAGGCTGCAATATTAAAGAATGTTAGTTTTTTTATTGTTTTACTGTTTCCCAAACTTCTCTCCTCTCACCATATGTAAAGAATACCAATCCAATCCAAATAACACAAAATGCACAAAGCTGTACAGTATCAAACTGCTCTTTTAACAGGAATATTCCGATTATCAAAGATAATGTTGGAGAAATATACTCACATATGCCCAAGGTTATCAATGAAATCTTATTTGCCGCAGAAGAAAACAGGGCTAAAGGAGTTGCTGTACATATTCCTGCGAACAGGAGGAGTATAAATTGATATCCTCCAACCTGAAGTGCACCCTTTCCGTTTATTTCCAGGAACACAATTGCTCCAAGCGCAACCGGTGCCAAAAAAACAGTTTCATACAATAGAGATTGAAACGGAGGAAGATTGACACTTTTCTTAATTGCGGAGTAAATGGCAAAGGATAATCCTAAGCTAACAGCTATTAGAGGAATCTCCCTATAGCCGATAATCATAATAAGCAATCCCGCTGCGGCAAAACAGATAGCAATCTTCTTCCAGATGTTTGGTTTTTCCTTATAAATAATAATGCCAAACAGACAGACCACAAGGGGCTCCATAAAATATCCCATGCTGGTCTGTATGACGTGACCAGCATTTACTGCCCAGATATAGATGCTCCAGTTAATCGTTATTACTATTCCTGACATAAAATACGTCAAAAACGCCTTTCTGCTTTCAAACATTGGAGCAAAAGGGTTATTCCTCCCACATGTGGCTCGTACAATAAAAAAGCATACTAACGCCATCAGAGTAATTCTGTACAGAATAATAACTGATGATTCTATTGGCTTCAATGCATTCCAGTAAATAGGCAGCACACCCCACAGTATGTTGCCGATAATTCCGCATATCAGTCCGGATTTGTATTGATTATCTTTCACTTGAGCATACATTCCTTTCAATATACTGTATATATTTCATTCTATCATCTGACAAATAGTATTTCAATAGTTAAGGACCCTGCTATTTACAGAGTCCTTAAAATTATTTTTTAGAACAGTCCGCCAAAGAGTCCTCCTCCATCATTATCATTATTGCAGAAAAGACACAACAGTACAATAAGTAATATTATTATGCCTAAGCTGCTTCCGCCACAACTGTTCTCTCTTCCGGAATCACAGCAGCAACAGCATCTGGGTTCACAGCATTCGCATTTTGGCTCACAGCAGTCATTGTGAAAATCTCCCATAAAAAACCTCCCATATTATTTTCTTATATAATATGCGAGGCTTAGTGGTTTTGTTATTCTACCAGATCCGCAAAAGTCATAATATACTCTTCGATTGGATAATCAAGAGCACTTGTAAAGTCATATATGAACTCATCCGTACTTAATTTCTCGAGTCTGGAGGTTGTCAGTGCATCTCTGACAGTTACTAAATTAGTCTGACCGGATACCATGTTTCTACATTCTGCAAGAGGCTCATTAGAGTACCAGCATCTGAATCTGTTAAACTGATCAGCAAGATTGATAAGCGCATTATCATGTTCTTCTCCCCAGGCAGCTTCAGATAAACCGATAAGGCTTCTTTTTATGTTTTCCAATAAATTATACAGGTCAATTTGATCTCCCGGTACATGTTCGAGTGTATCGTAGAAATAACTGTCACATAACTCTGCAAATGTCTTCAGATTTATCTCCTGAAACAGATCATAAATAACATCATTTTCTATTTCTCCATCGTATTCAGCCAAATCGGCAAAGTTTTCAAAATATTCAAACTGACTTCCGTGCTCTATATCGAGAAAGTCATATAATTCATCTCTATCCATATTTGTATCCTCAGCTATATATCCAAATTTTTAAAGTTTATGTTCAGTTCGTGCTCATCTTTTCCAAGTATAAGCTGAATCATGTTTACAAAGTTCTCCGAAAGGTCACTGGCATAAAATACATTTTCCAGGTCCGACGGTCCTGCAAACATATCTCTCTTAGCAAGTTCATATTTTATAGCAACAGCCACCTCCTGAGATGAGCTGATTACTTTAATATGCGGGTATAATCTCTTTAGATTTTTCGTCAGAAGAGGATAATGGGTACACCCCAAAACAAGTGTATTGATGTCGTGCTCCTTAATAAAGTCATCAAGATAATACTTAATGGTTAAATCCATTATTTCATTATCTATTATTCCCTCTTCTATCAAAGGTACGAAGGCAGGACAGGCTTTAGAAAACAAATTGAGTCTCTCGCTACTTTTTCTATTAATAGTCTTCTCATAAGCTTTGCTCGATGTAGTAACCTTAGTTGCAATAATACCAATATTATCCTGAGAGGTGCATGTATTTGCAACCACTTTGGAGGTTGGTGATATTACACCGATAACAGGGGTGTCCGGAAAGGCTTCTCTCAAGTCGTCCAGACAGGTTGCACTTACCGTATTGCACGCAATTACAATCATTTTTACATTATTCTTTACCAAAAAGCTTCCTATCTGGCGAGTGAAGGTCTTTATGGTGTCCGGCGACTTGGAACCGTAAGGAGTTCTGGCAGTATCCGCAAAGAATATTATCTTTTCATTTGGAAGCAAATGCATCAAATGTGGAATACTTGTGAGTCCGCCTACTCCGGAATCGAAAAATCCTATAGGTCTGTTATCCATATATGTTATTCCTTTCCGATTTGTGTTATAATAATTCTATCAAATCATTATACTACACGGAGGTAGAAATGGGAAATAAAAAATTAAAAAAGAGAAATGAAATAGAATGTAAATACAAATGGAAACTAGAGGAAATGTATGCCGATAAAGATGCATGGGAAAAGGATATAGATGACGCTCTGAAGATGGCCGAAGAATTCAGCAAATACCAGGGTCATGTTACAGAAACCGGCAAAGTGTTGGCTGAGGCTTTAAAATATAAGGATTCCGTATGGCAGAAGCTGGAAAAAGCCTACGCCTATGCTCATATGAAGCTGGATGAAGATAACAGAAACTCGGAACAGCAGGAAATGTTCGGTAAAGTAAATTCTGTTCTTGCAAAGGTATCGTCTGACTTCAGCTTTTTCACTCCTGAACTTCTGTCAGCATCACCTGAACTTCTTCATCAGTATATTGAGGAAGAAGCTGACCTGTCACAATACAGATTTGTAATTGAAGATGTTCTCCGTGAAAAGGAACATGTTCTTACTGAAGCAGAAGAGAATCTTTTAGCACAGTTAAGTGAGGCTTGTGATGCTCCGGACGCAATCTTTTCCATGCTGAATGATGCTGATATGAAGTTTGGCAGTATAGAGGATGAAGATGGCGATCAGGTAATGCTTACCCACGGCAACTACATCTCTTTTATGGAATCAAAAAATAGAGATGTAAGAAAAGCAGCTTATACCAACATGTATGAGACTTATAAAGCTTTTATAAATACAATTGCAACAACATATAATTACAACGTTAAGAATGATGTTGCAAAAGCCAAAATCAGAAAATACAGTTCAGCAAGAGCAGCTTCCCTTTCCGGTGGTAATATACCGGAGGAGGTTTACGATAATCTGATTAACGTCGTACATGAGTATTTGCCGGTACTTCATAAATATATACAACTACGAAAGAAAGTTCTGGGTGTTGATCAGTTGAAAATGTATGATGTATATGTGCCAATTGTTGACATACCAAAGAAGGATATATCTTTTGAAGAGGCTGTACAGATCATGAAGGAAGGCCTTGCCCCACTGGGTGAAGCCTATGTAGCCCAGACTGAAGCAGGTGTAAAAGCCGGTTGGATTGATGTATACGAAAACGAAGGTAAGAGAAGCGGTGCTTACAGCTTTGGCTCCTATGACAGTTATCCCTACATCCTTATGAATTATAACAACACCTTAAAGGATGTGTTTACACTTGTTCATGAAATGGGACATTCCATGCATTCTTTCTACACAAGAGCAAATCAGCCTTTTACCTATGGAAGTCATTCCATTTTTACTGCCGAAGTTGCTTCAACGGTGAATGAATCCCTTTTGATGCAGCATCTCATTAACAACGAATCAGATGAACAGATGAAAAAATACCTGGTTAACATGCATTTGGAGGAGTTTAGAACTACACTGTTCAGACAAACAATGTTTGCCGAATTTGAAAATATTGCCCATAATTATGTGGCCGATGGCGGAAGCCTTACTGCAGAATGGCTTTGCAATGAATACAACAAGCTAAACAGTTTGTATTTTGGTTCTGCACTTTCCGAAGATGATTATATTAAATATGAGTGGGCAAGAATTCCTCACTTTTACAGAAGTTTTTATGTTTACCAGTATGCTACAGGCTACAGCGCAGCAACGGCTATCTCGAAAAAGATTCTTTCTGAAGGTGAAAAGGCAAGAGATGCTTATCTGGAATTCCTTAAAACAGGAGACAGCAACTACCCTGTTGAGCTTTTGAAGATTGCAGGTGTTGATATGAGCACTAAGGAACCTATTGTTCTTGCTATGGAAACTTTCAAAAATCTTGTTGAAGAATTGGAAAAATTATTATAAAATAGCTTGGTTATGAATAAGAGAGTACACATTTTCGCGAATGAAAGCGAATCGACGAAACAAACAGAAATACAACTAAAGAAAAAGCTGGATAAAATCGGGTTTGAAATTGTACCTAACTACTGTGATGATATCGATCTTCTCGTATGTATCGGTGGGGATGGCACTTTTCTTGAAGCTATGCACAGATATAACTTCCCTTCTGTTCCGATTATTGGAATAAACACAGGGCATCTGGGCTTCTTTCAGGAAATTGCGCCAAATATGCTCGATGATTTCATTTTCAACTACACTCATGATAACTACACCCTTCAGAAGCTGGGAACTGTAGTGGTTAAAGTAAAGCGTGGTGATGAGTTTTTCGAACATCATGGTATAAACGAAGTTCTTATCAAAGCCCCTCTTGCCTATTCTGTCCATCTGAATATTTCCATTGGCGGAAGCTTTATAGAGCGCTTCAGTGGAGACGGTGTACTGATTGCAACCCCTGCCGGAAGTACAGCTCATAACTATTCTCTTGGCGGAAGTATTGTTGATCCAAGGCTTGAGGTTCTACAGGTAACACCTATTGCACCTATGAATACAACTGCATATAGGTCCTTTACCTCAAGTATACTGTTGCCGTCAGACCTTTCTCTTCAGGTTACGCCTGATATGACTGATTCAAGAAAAACCATATGTTTAGTTTACGATGGTTTTAATGTGGAATACGATGACATAGATGAAATTGAAATCGGTTTTTCCGATGTTTCAGTTAATCTGATGAGATTTGACAACTATGATTTCTGGCGTAAAGTTAAAAGCAAATTCTTATAATTAGAGGTGAATATGCCAAAATTCAGATACATTGTTACAGAAGAAGACAAAGATTTACCTATCAAAACCATAATTCGCAGACGATTTAACTTTTCATCCCGTCTTCTTTCAAAACTTAAGTTTCAGCATCTTGTTTTTCTAAATGGAGAGGAAGTTGCAGGATGGATTACTCCCAATATCGGTGATGAAGTGTCTGTAAAGCTGCCGGAGGAGAAAAGTGACTTTCCTGCCGAAGATATTCCTATTTATCCCGTATTTGAAGATGATGATCTTTTGATAATCAACAAACAGCCGGGAGTTACAGTTCATCCCACTAAGGGGCATCCCAGTCACACAATCGCAAACGGTTTAATGACATATATGGAAAAAACTCATCAGTCTTTCAAAGTCAGGTTTGTAAATCGTCTTGACATGGATACAACAGGACTGTTGATTATAGCAAAGAACTCTCATGCTCAGGATGAAGTTACAAAGCAGATGAA